>JAFUBE010000304.1 GCA_017460365.1 Eggerthellaceae bacterium | reverse complement strand
GTCAGACACGATCTGTCGTTTTTCGAGGAAGACATGCGGCACAGCGAGCGCCACCCGAAAAATGACAGATCGTGTCTGACGGGAAGTGTCACGCCCCTCATGTCTCTCCGTGTTCGAAACTCCATCGTTTGTTCGTGTGCGTTCCTGCTATGATTGAATGCCGAGAACACGACGGTAGCGTATACGGAACGAGGCTTTCACCATGGCGTTTGTTCACCTTCACAACCACACGGAGTATTCCCTGCTCGACGGCATGACCCACGTGAAGGATATGGTGCGGCGCGCGGCCGAATTCGACATGCCGGCCGTTGCGATCACCGATCACGGCGTCATGGGCGGCGTACCCGAGCTCTGCGAAGCGTGCGAAGCCATCGAAAAGGAAACCGGCAAGAAGGTGAAGCCCATCTACGGTTGCGAGGTGTACTTCACCACCGACGACACGCTCGCGCGCGACGGAAAGCCGAAGCTGTACCACCTCATCTTGCTTGCGAAAACCAATGAGGGCTACCATAACCTGCTGAAATTGGTCAGCGAATCGCATGTCGACAACTACTACTACAAGCCGCGCACCACGTTCGCGCAGCTGCAGAAATACGGTCACGGGCTCATCGGCTCGTCGGCGTGCATCGCCGGCATCATTCCGAAGCTGCTCGACAACCGCCAGTTCGAGGACGCATGCGAATGGGCGCGCAAGTTCGCGAGCTGCTTCGACGAGGGCGACTTCTACATCGAGCTGCAGAACCAGGGCCCCGAGGTGCTCACCGACGGCGGCATGTCGCAGCCCGAGCTGAACCGCCTGCTCGTGAAGGTCGCGCAGGAATGCGGGCTGAAGACCATCGCCACGAACGATTTCCATTATCTGAACAGGGAAGACGCGCGCTCGCACGACATAATGCTGTGCATCGGCACGGGCAGCAAGATCAACGACGCCAAACGCATGCGCTTCCCGAACGACCAGTTCTACATGAAGTCCGAAGCCGAAATGCGCGAGGCGCTTTCCGAGTTCCCCGAGGCGTGCGATAACACGGTCGAGGTCGCCGAGAAATGCAACGTCGAGCTCGAGCGCGACTCCATCTTGCCGCGCTTCCCCTTGCCCGAAGGCGAAACCGAGGAATCGTGGTTTCGCAAGAAGTGCGAGATGGGCCTGGTCGGGCGCTATCTGCCCGCCGAGGAAAAGCAGGCCATCAACTTCGATCCCGACGTGCGCGAAACGGTCGTCGCCGGGCTCGAGCGCCTGGCGGAGCTGCGCCCCGATGTCATAGAGCGCTACGACACCGAAGCCGAGGTCATTTTGAACGCCGGCTTCCCTGCGTACTTCCTCATCGTGCAGGAATACATCGAATGGGCGCGCAGCCAGGGCATCGGCGTGGGGCCGGGGCGCGGTTCGGCGGCAGGCGCCATCGTGGCATACGCCATGGGCATCACCGACCTCTGTCCGCTTGAAAACGGCCTGCTGTTCGAGAGGTTTCTGAACCCCGAGCGCGTGGAGATGCCCGATATCGACGTCGACTTCGAGCAGGGCCGCCGCGAAGAGGTGATCGACCACATCAAAGACGTGTATGGCGAAGACCACGTGAGCCAGGTCATCACGTTCGGCACCTTGCAGGCGAAGAACGCCGTGCGCGATGCGGCGCGCGTGCTCGACTACCCGTATGGCGTGGGCGACCGCATCACGAAGCTCATCGGCGACGAGCTCGGCATAACGATTCAGCGCGCGCTCGACGAGAACCCCGACCTGAAGGACGCCTACGAGAACGAGCAAGAGGCGCATGAGGTCATCGATGCGGCGCTCGGCATAGAGGGCCACCTGCGCGGCGAGGGCGTGCACGCATGCGCGACCATCATCTGCCGCGACCCCATGAGCGACCACGTGCCCATGAAGCGCGACACCAAAGGCGGCGGCATCATCACCCAGTACGACGGCCATTACACGCCCGACCTGGGCCTTTTGAAGATGGACTTCCTGGGCCTGCGTACGCTCGACGTGCTGTCGCTGGCATGCCGCAACGTGTCGCAGAAGCTCGGCATCGACCTGCGGCCCGAGGACATCCCGACCGACGACCCGCTGGCGTTCAAGCTGATGCAGGGCCGTCTGCGCCTGAGCGAGACCGATCTCGACACCACGAGCAACGCGGTGCTGAACATGGACGGCCTGTTCCAGGTGGAAGGGCCGCTGTACGTGTCGCTGTTCAGCCGCATGCAGCCGACGAGCTTCGCTCACATCGTGGCGTCGATCGCACTGAACCGCCCGGGCCCGCTCGAGTCGGGCATGGTCGACGACTACGTCGAGGTGGCGTCGGGCCGTACGCAGGCGCACTACTACGACGAGCGCCTGCGCCCGATTTTGGAAGAGACGTACGGCACCATGGTCTACCAGGAGCAGATCATGCAGGTGTCCATGCGCATGAGCGGCTTTTCAGCTGGCAAAGCCGACAAGCTGCGCAAGGCCATGGGCAAGACGAAGCTCGATGTCATGCGCCAGCTGCAGGAAGACTGGACCTCTGGCGCGGTCGAGAACGGCTACTCGATCGAAATCGCGAAGAAGATTTGGGAAGACGCCGAGAAGTTCGCGAAGTACGCGTTCAACAAGTCGCACTCGGCGGCATACGCCATCCTGGTCATGCGCACCGCGTATCTGAAGGCGCATTACCCCTACGAGTTCATGGCGGCCGTGCTCACGTCGTTCATGGGCAACACCGACCGGCTTATCCGCTATGTCGCGAGCTGCAACCATTCGGGCATCGCGGTTCTTCCGCCCGACATCAATTCGTCGAACGCCGAGTTCACGCCTGTGCCCGAGGGCATTCGCTTCGGGCTGGTCGGCGTGCGCGGCATCGGCCAGGCGGTCGCCGACGAGATCGTGACCGAACGCGAGCGCGGCGGGCGCTTCACGTCGCTGCACGACTTCGTGAACCGGGTCGACGCCAAGTGCTACAACCGCAAGGCGCTCGAGGCGCTCATCAAGGGCGGGGCGTTCGATTCCACCGGCTACACGCGCCGGCAGCTCATGCATTTCGTCGACGATACGCCGCTGGTCGACAGCGCATCGCGCCGCCAGCGCGACCGCGATGCGGGCCAGGTGAGCATGTTCGACATGTTCGGCGACGATGTCGACAGCGGATTCACCGAAGACGTTCCCGAGCCCGACGGGGTTGAATGGCCCAAGCGCCAGAAGCTCGCTTTCGAGAAGGAGATCATGAAGATCTACGTGTCAGAGCACCCGCTCGAGCCGTACGAGGAAATGATTTCCGAGATGACGAAGTTCCAGATCGGCGATTTGCTCGAACGCACGCAGGACACCAAGGTGGAAACTTTCGTGGGCATGATTTCGAACGTAGTGACGAAGCTGACGAAGCGCGGCACCCGCATGGCCACGTTCACGCTGGAGGATACGTCCGGCTCGATCGAGGCAATCTGCTTCAAGTACGACGAGTGCGGCGAGGCCATCGTGGAAGACGGCATCGTGAAGGTGCGCGGCAAGTTCGAGCATGGCGACCGCGGCAACCAGATCATCGTGTACGAGGTGGAGTCGATCGAGCTGAGCGAGGAAGCGCTCGCGCCTGCGCAGTTCGAGCTGCGCGTGCCGTCGGCCGATTTCAACCAGGAGCGCGTGCAGCGCCTGAACCGCATTCTAGAGTCGTATCCGGGGCGCGATTACGTGGTGCTCTTCGTGCTGCAGAACGACTGCCGCAAGTTCCGCGCCGAGTTGCCGGTCACGGTCGATTCCCGCAACGTGGTCCTGCGCTCCGAGATCCAAGAGCTCTTCGGCGCGTCTGTCTGGTAAGGTTTCCCGCCGAGCCCGGGCTACCCCACTTTGGGTCTGGCTGTACGTGGGGTAGCCCGGGCTCGGCGGGACACCTTACCAGACAGACGCGCCGAAGAGCTC
>JAFUBE010000035.1 GCA_017460365.1 Eggerthellaceae bacterium | reverse complement strand
CTGGGACGGCATAGCACAGGCCAACCCGTCGCTAGGCTATGGCTTTATGACCGAAAAGGCCATCAAGTCAGATATGAAGACCGACCCCGAGAGCGTGTTCAGAACCGAGACGCTTTGCCAATGGGTGGAATCAATCGCCGCGTCACCGTTTCCAGATGACGCATGGGAAGCTGGCACAGACGCGCACAGCGCCGAGGACGATGATGCTGAGCTGTTGTGGGGCATGGACGTGTCCGCAGACCGCAGCAAGACCGCACTGGCTTTCGTGGGCGCAAAGGGCGGCTCGTGGCATGGCGAGGTCGAAGCCTACCGCGTCGGCATCGAATGGGCGTTTCAGCTTCTGCGCAAAGCGCCGAAGCCAATGAAGCTAGCCATTCAGGGACGTGGCGCACCCGTCTCTTCGTACATAGACCAGCTCGAAGCTATCGACGGGTTGGAGATTGTTCTATGCGAGGGGCGCGACGTGTCCGCGTGGACGGGTCGTTTCTACGACGCGATCACGACGGACGATGACGCTAAGCGCCTGTGGCACATCCCCCAGCCCGCGCTAGACCACGCCGCGCAGATAGCGCAGACCCGTGCACTAGGTGATGCAGCGTGGACATGGGACAGGAAAGGCTCTGAATCAGACATATCGCCGTTGGTTGCGCTCACGATGGCATACGGGCTTGCGACAGGTGGGAGCACCGAAAGGGTACACAGATCAGTTTACATGGAGCGTGGAGTGCTCACCGTATAGGAGGTGTGTTAATTGGCATTGCTGGACAGCCTGCGAAACAGGCTGCATAGATATGTATACGCCTACAGCCCCGGCTACGGCGTGCAGGTCGCGAACCTCGACACGGCGCTGCTTTATCGCACGCAGCCGAATCTTCGCGCCGTCGTCTCGTATCTCGCGGACAACGCCGCGCAGGTGCCGCTCAAAGTACATGACAGGGTTTCAGACGATGACAGGCCGCGTGTACTGGACTCGCCTGCCGCGCTGCTTCTGGCGCGTCCCAACGAGGACATGACGGCCTACGAGTTGAAACGCGCGATTTATTCCGACATGCTGCTATACGGGCGCTGCCTGTGTCTCGTGATACCCGACGCGAAAGCAGAGTCAGGCTGGCAGCTGCGCCACATCCCCGCTACGTGGGTCGCGGGATACGGCGGCGAGTGGGCGTTCGCGCCTGAATCGGTCGTCATATCCCATGCAGGCGCATCAGTCGAGGTGCCGCGCTCTAGGTTCATACTCTTCCACGGATATGATCCGACAGACCCCATGAGGGCGAGCGAGCCAGTTGAAGCGCTCAAAGACATCCTGCACGAGCAGGTCGAATCTAACCGCTTTAGACGGCAGATGTGGCAGCGCGGCGGGCGTTTCAACACATACATATCTCGACCTAAAGATGTTGAGAAGTGGGATGACACATCGTACAACCGTTTTCGCGAAACATGGCGCAACTCGTGGGCGGGCGATGGCGCGGCAGACGGCGGCAGCACCCCCATCCTCGAAGACGGGATGGAGATTAAGCAGGTGCAGTTCAACAGCCGCGACGCGCAGTGGGCGGACGCAAAGAAGCTCGGGCGCGAGGACGTTGCGGGCGTGTACCACATCAACCCCGCGCTCATATGGCCAGGCACGGGGCAGACCTACGCGAGCGCGAAGGACAACGCCCGCGCGCTCTACAACGAGGCGCTTGCCCCTCAGCTGATGCAGGTGGCAAACAGGCTAGACCAGTTCCTGCTTCCGATGCTCGGCGAAGAGCCGTCGCACTACGTTGCCTATGACGTGACGATAAAGACCGAGGGAACATTTGAGGAAAAGATTAGCGCCTTGCAGACCGCAACGGGCGCCCCTATCCTCACGAGAAACGAGGCGCGCGCCAAGCTCGACCTGCCAGCCGTTGACGGCGGAGACGCGCTTATAACGCCGCTCAACGTGTCTGCGCAGGGCTCAACGCCGAGCATCGACAACGGCGCGGAGTTATCAGAGCTGCCAGAGACAAAGACGCGTGAGCGTCGATACAAGGCCGCGCCGAGCCAAGAGGAATCGGACGAGTACGCAGGCGCCTATCACGAGTTCTTCAAGCACCAGCGCAGCGTGCTGCTCCCCAAGCTCGGAGCAGAAAAGAAGCGCGGCAACGTAAAGGCGGGGTCGTGGTGGAACGCCGACAGGTGGAATGCGGAACTTTCGAATGCGCTCTACCCCGTCGCGATGAAGCATTCCGCGCTGCACGCGGGCGAAACGATAAACGAGCTTGGCATTGACCTCGACTACTCCACGAGGCGCACCGAGAGCTACATACGCTCGATGTGCGACAGGCGCGCCAGGGCCGTGAACGACGCAACCAAGCGGCAGCTCGACGAAGTGGACGATTGGGCTGTAGAAGATGGCGAAGAGCCGCCGATGGGCGCGACCTATGCGGGCGTGTTCGACCAGGCCGAGCAAGACCGCTCAAAGTCCGCAGGCGCGGCCATAGCGTGCGCGGTGGCAGGATTCGCGGCGCTCGAAGTGCTCAACCAGTCAGAGAACCAAGGAGCGCTCAAGACGTGGGTCGTCACGTCTTCGAACCCGAGGCCAGAGCATGCTGCCATGAACGGCGAGACCGTCCCCTATCACGACGAGTTCTCGAATGGCGCGCAATGGCCGGGGGACTCAGCGCTCGACGTTGCCGACGTTGCCAACTGTCAGTGCCAGATTG
>JAFUBE010000303.1 GCA_017460365.1 Eggerthellaceae bacterium | reverse complement strand
CGAACTCGAGCAGGCGCAGGACGTCCTTCCTGCGCTTCCTCAAATCGGCGCCGTTCACGCGCCCTCCCGCATCGTGCTTGTCGTTCAAGTCGACGTGGGCGCGCATCTTCAGCGGTATCAGGTGCGCCTCGTCGAGGGCGCTTACGCCTTCGACGACGGTCAGGCCCTCCACGAGCAGGGCGTAGCAATCGTCGTCGAGCAGCAGGTCGCACGCGCTGCCCCCGATGAGGGCGTAGCTGCCCTCGTGCCCCGCCATCGCGTCGCGGAACGCCCCCAGCCCCGGCACGCTCATCCGAACATCGCCTCCTTGAGGCCCTCCACGGCCATGTCGAGCCTCTCGTCGCACTCTGATTCGGCCAGCTCCTTCACGTCCAAATACAAGGACACCGCGTCGTCCTCACGCGGGGCGTAGTCCCAGACTTCGAGCAGCGCGCTGGGGGAGTCGTTGCGCGTGACCACCTCTGAGCACGACAGCAGCCGGTCGATCCCCGGCTTGTCCGACGCTGCGATCGCCCGGGTCACCCAGGGCTCGTCGGCGAGCATCGTCCTCTCGCTCAGCGCGCTCGCGCCGGACAGGGGCAGGGTACCGAACAGTTCCGCGCCATCGCGACCGGGCGCGAGGAAAACGCGCCTGCGGACGGGGGAGGAGAGGTGGGGCTCCAGGCGGTCGAGCAGGTCGCGCTTCCCCTGCGCGCCGGACGGCGACACCACGAAGCGGGTGTGCCCCCTGCGGCCGACGACCTCGGGCGCTACGGAGCCGAGCTCCGCGAGGTAGCCCGAGACGCTCGAGAGGCTCTTGCCCATGATGCCGGCGATCTGGGTCGTGCTGAGCCCGTCCCACGACCGTCGATCACGTTCACGGCGATCTGCTGGGCGCCCGCGGACAGGGCCTGGCCGTCGCCGATGCGGCGGCGGGAGGGCCGGCACGACGCCGCGAGGAAGGGGATGTGGAACGTGTCCTCCGACGACATCCACGCCACTCCGCGCTCCGAGAGGGCGCGGCGCTGGTACGCGGTGATCTTGGGGCTGAACAGCAGGCACGGCTTCCCTTCGCCCGCCTCGATGCGCTCTGTCATCTTCCCCACCTGCAGCGGCTTCACCTCGCCTTTGGGCTCGACGATGATGCAGGGCGAGCCGCCGATCGAGGCGTCGAGGCAGGAGTAGGCCGAGGTGTACGCCAGGGGATAGCCGTGCAGACCGGCTTCGCCCGACACGCGCACGTCCATGTTGAATACCTTCCCCGGCATGCCCATGACTGCGCCTCCCTTCCAATTACAACTGTTTTGTGCGATTTCATTATACTTCTGCAATTGGAATTTTTCCCATGATTTCGAATGGGAGCCCCCGCGCAGGGAATCGGAATCGGGCCGTCCTCGCAGGCTACCCGTCCAGAAGCTCCGCGACGCGGTCCTCGGCGGCGTTGGCCATGCGGTCGACGTGATGGGAGTAGATCATGGTCGTCGAGATGTCGGCGTGGCGCGCCATCGCCTGGGCGTCCTCAAGCTCGGCGCCGGCCAGAAGCGCGAACGTGATGGCCGAATGACGAAGCGAGTGCGCCGTGTAGCGCGGGTCGTCTATGCCGATGCGCTGCAGCGCAGTTTTAACTATGCGCGAGACGGAGCGCGTCGTGAGCCTGCCGCCCTTGTTCCTCGGCGCCACCGACGCGAACAGCGGGGCGGAGGAGGGGAGGGGGCCGCGCGCCTTCAGATAGGCCCGAATGTCGCAGTCGAGCGCCGGCGAGATCTTCACGACCTCGTCCGCCTCGTCGCGGCCCTTGCCGCGTATGGCGAGCACCTCGTGGCCGCCCCGCGTGCCCAGGTCGCCCCTGTCGGCCCGCACGACCTCGACGTCGCGCACGCCCGTGTGGAGCATGAGCGAGACTATCGCCTTGTCGCGCGCGTCCTTCTCGCTCTCCGCCCCGCCGAACGAGGCGATGAGCTCGCGGGCCTGGGAGGGGGAGAGGTCCGACTTCTTGAACCCGCGGGGCGTCTTGGCGCCCCGCACGTTGCGCGCGATGTTCGCGAGGCCGCGCGACTCGGCGAAGCGGTAGAAGGAGCGCACGCCGTTGAGGTAGAGCGACGTGGCGGCGGGCGAGAGCTTCCGCTCGGCGAGCAGGTGCTCCTTGAAGTCGAGAACGTGCTGCTCCTCGAGATCGTCGAAGTCATAGGCGCACGCCTCGACGAACGTGCACCAGGTGCGGAACGCCAGCTCGTAGTCGCGGCGCGTGCCCGCGCTCACGTCGATCGACGCGAGCCAGCTCGCCGTGATTTCGGGGTCTATCGCCCCGTAGGACCTCTCCGTCATCTTCCCGAGAGCCCCTCGAGCGCGTCGAGCCTGGCCCGGGGCGCGGCTGTGTCGAAGTGCGCGCGACAGGTCCCGTTGCCCGCGACCATGAACCTGCCGCCGATCCACTCTCGGCCCTCGCCGGACTCTCTCGTGCGAGCCATCCCGTCATGCGCATCGCAGCTCGCCAAGCGCATGGATGCGGCTTTGGCCTTGCCGGAGTCGAACACGCAGTTCGCCGCTGCCATCTCCTGGACGTAGTCGGCCATGGTGGCACCTCCTCAAAAGGTCGAGACGGGGGAACAGGGCGCCGCCGCCAGCCATTCACCGCCAACAGCATCGGTTGCAATATGGCATATTGTAGCCTCATACAGAGTCATACGACCAGTGTCGATCTGACGTTCGAGCCCCTCGTATAGCGCAGTCGAATCCGGGCCCGGGTCCCGTGACGCCCCTCATGTCCTGCGCGACCTCCATGAACCGTTATCTGAAGATTGCAGAATTGTACGTTTTTATGTACGTTTCTATAGCTATAATATGCTCACACGCCGTCTTGAGGCAATAGGAGGTGCCCATGGACGAGATGACCGCTACGGTAGCTGAGACGCGGGCCAATTTCTCGAAGATCGCGCGCGCCGTGAACGAGACTGGCCGCCCCGTGACCGTCTTCAAGAACTCGAAGCCCTGGGTGCTCGTGGCCCCGGTGGGCAAGGGCTACGGAGATCATATTCCCAACATCGACTGGTCGCGGCAGGACGTCGTGAGGATGGACGCGCAGACGCGTAGGACCGTGCTTCCGGCCGAATGGGACGACCCCGAGGACGAGGGCCTCTACGACGACCTCGCGCGATCCTGAAGCCGGCGACATCTGGCTCGCATACGTCGAGTTCTCCGACCACCCGGGCGTGGGCAAGGTGCGGCCCGTCGTCGTGATAGATGTGGTTGACGACACGTGCATCGTAGTGGCCGCCAAGGTGACGTCGAAGGACCTGAGGCAGGACAGCTCGGGCAGCGTCGTGCCCATAATCGACTGGGACGAATGCGGGCTGCGCAAGCCGTCGTACATAAGGATCGACCAGAAGCTCGAGCTCTCCTTCGAGAGCCTGCTGCGGGACGAGCCAATCGGCAAGCTCCCAGATTCCTACATGGGCGTGATCGTCCGGGCCATTTCCTCGATAGGCAGCTAGGCCAACCAGCGCCGCCCCGGGGGGGAGCCCGCGTCCCCAACGCATTCCGCACCGCTTTCTTTCCCCTCCATCCTAACACAGCAGGTCAGCGCCGCACAGAAATCGTCACGTTATGCGGCAAGCACTGCGAATCAGGCGATGCGGTCGTGCTCGACGGCTCTCTGCAGCACCCCGATTTAGGTGATATCGTCTGCGTCTTCGCGACGGGCGCCTATTGCTACACGATGGCGTCGACCTACAACGGCCAGCCGCGTCCTGCTATCGTGTTCGTGCGAGACGGGAAAGCGCGCGTCGTCACCTGGCGCGAAACATACGACGACCTGATGGCGCGCGACCTGTAAAAGCGAAACGTGCAGAGTGCAGCGCACCCTCCCGTTTGGGGTGAACTGTAACCCCGTATGCGCACGTGTTCAAGCCATGCACCTTTCGCTCAGTTGTTCGATACGAATCGTGTTACATTTAGTAAAATTGTCAGTGTTAATTCGACGCATGAGGAGGATTGACGTATGTTTTGCGTGCATTGCGGTGCGAAACTCGACGAGGGTGCTCAATTCTGCGGATCGTGCGGTATGCCAGTCGAGCAAGGGGTCGGTGGATCAGGGCCGGCTGGCAATGTTGAGGGCGTGCCCCGAACGGCAAACCTCCACACCCAGGCTCAGCATGCGCCTCAGCCATCCCCTTATGTTCAAGCAACGCAGCAGCATCAGGCCATACCCGTGGCGAAAGAACAGGTGTCGTCCAAGCCGAAAGGAGGCGTGCCGGTAATCCCGATCGTCATCGCGGCGATCGCGGTCGCGGCCATCATCCTCATCGTGATGTTCGTTGTGAAGCCCGGTGCGCAACCGGCGGCTTCAAGCGCCGATTCCCAGCCTGCGGCAAACAGCTCGCAGCAAGCGCCTTCCGCTTCTGCGTCTGCGTCCACCGACAAGTTCATAGGCGATTGGAAGCTCGGCGGTATGGAAACGCAGGGCATCTCAATGTGCGGAAACGTCGCCGAAGTGCTCGGCTTCAATGCAGCCCTGATGATATCCAAAGACGGAACGGGCTCTATCAACCTCGATGACGCCAACGTGACGTTCGATTGGAAGCAATCCAACGACGACGCGATCACGCTTTCGTCCCTGAAAGGAGACGAGGATTCAAATATCCTCGATGAAGCGGTCAACGTTTCGTACAGGGAGGAAACGCTCGCATTCGAGATCAGCGCTGACGACATGAACGGCTCGCTCATCTTCAGCAAAGACGGTTCCGTTAAATGGATGAACGAGATTGAGATGGACGACGCGAAGAAGATATCGTCTGCCGACGTATTGAACGGTACCACATGGAACCTCTCGGGCTTGACCATGAATGGTGTCACGATGCGCGGCGACGCCGAGGCGATCAAAGAGTTCATGCCATCATCCATGACCTCGACGTCCGTCAAGTTCAAGAAAGACGGCACCGTAAGCTTCATGGGCGAAGACCTCACGTGGAAAATCACGGAGAAAGGTAATGCGGTCATCATGGAAGGCTCGAGCAAAGTGCTCATTAAATCGCTCGGAAACGACATCGTCATGGATCTGAGCGACTTCGTGGCGCTCGACATGGCCTTGTTGTTCTCGAAGGCATAGGAGGCCGTGAGGTGCAAGCAGATGAAGGGTGCGGACGGCCCGAAAACCTGGCATTCTGCGTGCGCTTCGCCTAAGAGGGGACCGGCTACTTCGACATAACGGCCTACGAGGTCTATATGGCAGGCAAGATGGTCGACCACGTTCCGACGGACGAAGAGCTGGAACGCGGCTTCGCGACCATTCCCGCCGTTCCGGGCATCCAGGCGGCAGGTGGCCTGCCTGCTTCCTAATGGTCAGTTAACACGTGGGATCGCGTGGGGACGGGGCAATTATGTTCCCGCCGAGCACGAGAACCCGTCCTCTTATGCTACCCCTACATATGAGAACGAGCCCGGCCAGGCGACGCCGCCCATTACAGGCCTTGAGCGGAGCGCCTATAGCGTGGCGGTCATCAACAAGGGCGAGAGCTACCTGTACGACGGAGAGGGGTGGAAAGACTGGAGCGAATACC
>JAFUBE010000302.1 GCA_017460365.1 Eggerthellaceae bacterium | reverse complement strand
ATCGACGCCACGAGCGAGAGCGTGGCTATGCCCGCGACCACCTTCTCCTTGATGCGCGTGCGCGGCCCGCCCTTGCCGTGGCGGGCGACCGGTCCTGGTTTCAGCATGTTGATCCTCCCATCGACCGAGTTTATTCGGCATGCTCTATTATACGCGAGTATGCCAGGAGCCGTGGAAGGTGTCAGGGGTCGGGTGATTCGACACGCTCACCTATCCGGCTTCTTCGCCTTCTGCGCCACCCTGCACATGTCGGAAGTCGAGCTGTTCGCCTAGGCGAGCGCGAGGACCTGTGGAAGATTCGCCTCGTCGAAGGTCTTGAGCTGGTAGGTCTTCTCCAGGTTGAGCCAGAACTCCGGGGTCGTCCCAAGCGCCTTGCTCAAGAGCCAGGCCATCTCGGTGCTGATGGCGCGGCGACCATGCACGATATCGGAGATTGCGGACTGCGGCTTATGGATGGCCTGAGCCAGGCGGTATTGCGAGATGCCAAGCGGAATCAGGAACTCCTCGAGCAGGATTTCGCCCGGGGTGGATATGTAGCTGTTAGTGGTAGTCACAGAACTCCACTCCCTTCGCTCCTTCGGGCGTCCATGTGAAGCATAGGCGCCATTGGTCGTTTACCCTGATGCTGTGTTGTCCAGCTCGGTCATGCTGCAGTTTCTCGAGGTGGTTGCTGGGCGGAATCCTTAAATCGCGCAAGTCTGCTGCGGCGTCTAACATCTGGAGCTTTCGGTACACGATGCGCCGCAGCTGGGAGGGTATTCTCCTGGGCGGATCAGCATCGGGGTCCTCCCAGAACGCTTCCAGATCGCGATCTTTGAACTCCATGCTCCTCCTTACTTCTGCAATACAGAAGCATACTACCCATCTTGGCAGCTTTCAACCCTCACTTATTTCAGAGCCCGTTTCCGCTGCACCACGGGGAAGCGCGCTCCGCGTGCGCCTATCGCCGACCGTAGAGGTCGTCGAGCGTGACGAAGCGCACGTCATCGCGCTCGGCGTAGCGCTTCCTGGTAGAGGGATGAGCCGGGTACCTGCTGAACAGGTAGAACCACGAAGCCTCCCTGCCGCGCACGAGGGAGCGCTTGGCCAGCAGGTCATCGAGGGCCTGCGTTTCGTTGAAATCAGCGCGGTACTTGCATTCGCCGATCAGCAACCTCCCGGAGTCGTCTGCCGCCAGTACGTCTATGTCGGTCTGCTCTCGCCTGGCCGGGTCGGTTCCCCACCACGACCCGACGTGCGTCGCCCGCAGGGGCAGCAGCGAGCCGAGCGCCTGCATGCGAAGCCATTCGGCGCATACCAGCTCGAAGCGCGGCCCCAGGTAAGTGTTCAACACCTCATCGGTGATAGCGCCTGCAGCAAGTCGGCCCATGCCCTCCTCGATCGTCGACGTGCGGGGCATGACGAACCTGAACCAGAACGCGAACGAGCCCTCGAGGATCCTGTAGAGCCCGCGGCGGCTCGTTGCAGGGTTCTCGCCGAAGGGGTACGCGCGCGCGATGATGCCGAGGTCCACGAGCGTAGCCAGATACCTCGATATGCTCGCCGTCTCGATGCCCACCCTCGCCGCTATGTCGCCCTGCTTCGTCGCGCCGCCGGCGATTGCGCGCAGTATGGAATTGTAGATCGCCGGCTCGGAGAGCTCTTGGCGCAGGAGCATCTGCGGCTCCCCGTACAGGAAGCCCGCCGAATCGAAGAACTGCACTGCCAGGTTTTCGGCAAGCGTTGCATCCCGGTCGTACTGCTCGAGGTAGTAGGGGACCCCGCCGAAGCACGCGTAGGCCCTGAACGCGTCCTGCGGGGAGAGGCCAGCGAGCATTTCGGCGGCTTCGAGATAGCCCAGCGGCACCAGCTTCATCTGCAGGGTCCGCCTCCCGTACAGGGGACTCTTCTGGCCGAGCACGTCGCTTTCCATGAAACCTTGGTTCGACCCGCACAGTATGAGGAACATCCCCGTCTGCTTCATGCGGTGGTCGATGGCCACCTGAAGCTCCGAGGGAAGCGCGGGATGCCGCTTGGCGGCGTAGGGGAACTCGTCGAATACGAACACGAACGGCTCTTCCGCAGCGCGATCGGCGATGAAGGACAGGGCGTCTTTCCAGCTTCGGAAGAGCACGCTTGACCCGAAGAACTCCGAGACTGCCCCCGCGAGGTCACGCAGGTTATCGGCGTCGCTCTGCTCGAGCGCCGTGAAGAACAGGGCGCGCCTCCCCTTGGCGAACTCGGAGATCAGCGCGGTCTTGCCGACGCGGCGTCTCCCGTACACGACCGCCATCTGGAACGAGCCTTTCCGGGCGCTCCGCTCGAGGCGGTCGAGCTCCGTCTCCCTTCCCACGAACATGGATCCTCCTCAGGCTGTTTTAGATGAACATGTTTATGGTAATCTCAATCATCTAATATGACAAGAGGATAGAAGCAGACGGGCGAGAGGATGAAGCCGGTGCCACCGCCGAGCTCGCCGATGACCTGCTTGCAGTCCTCGTCCTGCTCGAGGGTGGCCCCGGTTCATGAGCGTGCGCGCTGAGCGCCAGCGGGTCTTTCTGGCCAAGCGCGGCACGCACCCGGTGGTTTACCTGGGGCTCAACGCGCGCGGGGGACGACGCGTGGGAAAGGCTCACCGCCAGGCGACGATCGCACGCGAAAGCCGGCGAGACTGAATCCGCCGGTTGCGCGTATAATCGACGTCCAAGGGAAGATCCGTTACAGATGGAGGCCGCTGCATGTCTCGTTATGACAAGAAGCAAATCGGAGTAGTTTGGGCGCTCTCCTGCGCGCTCGCCCTCACCCTCGGCTTGGCAGGGTGCGCCCAGGGGCAAGCAGGCTCGTCGAGCGCACAGTCCCAGGCCGGCACGACGCCATCGGCAAGCGCCGGGGCGCCCTCCCCCGTCGCCGAGATCGCCGACGTGACGACCGTCGCCTACCTGGGGCCCGAGGGAACCTACACCGAAGAGGCTGCCAAGCTCTTCTTCGGTGACAACGACGAGACGATGCCTCAGGCCACCGTGGCCGACGCGCTGGCGCTCGTCGCCGAGGGAAAGGCCGCCTACGCCGTCATCCCGCAGGAGAACACGCTCGGCGGCCCCGTGACAGACTACATCGACGCCTTCCTTGCCGCCAACGGCGTGAGCGTGGTCGGCGAGGTCGTGCTGCCCATCCGGCAGACGCTCATGGGCCTTGCGGGAACCGACCTCTCGAAGGTGACGCGCGTCTTGTCCCACAAGCAGGGCCTGGCCCAGAGCGCGGCATGGCTCGACAAGAACCTGCCGAACGCCGAGCGCGTGGAGGCCGCGAGCACCGCGGCCGCCGCACGGGAAGTGGCCGAGGGAGGCGATAGCTCCCGAGTGGCCATCGCAGCTCCAGGTGCCGCCAACCTGTACAAGCTCGAAGTGCTGAAGGAGAACGTCTCGCAAAACGAGGCGAACAAGACGCGCTTCTACGTCGTGTCGAGGCGGGCGAACGAGCTTTCCGGCTACGAGTGCGCCGTGTTCGCCGCGCGCATCGCGGCCGACGAGCTGCCGGGGGTCTTGGACGCGGCCTGCTCGGGAGGCGCGAAGCTGGTGTGCGTGCACGACAGGCCCGAGAAGTCTGCGCTGGGCACGTACCGCTACGTCATCGAACTCGAGCGCGAGGACGGCTTCTCGGACGAGGAAATCTCCCGCCTTAAAGGCATCGGCGCGCTCGAATACCTGGGCCGCTACAGCCGGATAGAGGGGTAGCCCCTTCCCGCATGCCCGCTGGATGGCACGCCCGCATCGGAGTTTTCGATGGTTGTCAAACCCTTCGAGTAGATGGGTCGTGCCAAACTCCCCTCGATAATCCGTTCGTCTAGAATAGGATGCTGAGATTTGCCGAAAGCGACGAACGCGTAGGGGGACTCACATGAATGCGGCCGGCACCTGCAATCTCGCGTCAGGGGACAGCTACAGCGCCATACTCTCCGACTGCCGCGCCGCAATGGAGGGGCTGCGCGCGCCGGAAGACGCGATTCGGGAATACCTGGACCGCGTGGCCGGCGTTTTGGATGGCCTCGTGAATCATTGCGGCGATGGCGTCGAGGTGCGCTACAGCGTATCCACGCGCTTCAAGAAGGCCTTCCTCAAGATCGAGGCGCAGGGCGAGAAGTTCGATCCCGCCGACGGCATCGTCGTGGACATGAGCACTATCGAAGAAGCCGAGTTGCAACCGCTTCTGCGCCAGGACAAAGAAGTCGTCATCTACGGCTACCATGCGGGGCAAAACGTCATACGGGTCGCCTCCCCGCGCATCAAGAGCAAGACCATGCTCGGCTCCGCCATGCTCTGGGGCGCCGTCTTGGGGTTGGCGCTCGGCTTTCTCTGCGCGCTTTTGCCCGACGACGTCCGCAACGTCATCGTCGACGACGTCGTGTCCCCGGTGAGGACCGTTGCCCTCAACCTCATAATCTGCGTCATGGGGCCGGTGATCCTCGTTTCCATGATAACGGCCGTCTCTGCCCTCAAGAGCGTCGACGACCTCACGAACATGGGGCTGAAGCTCATCGCGCGGTTCTTGAAGTGCATCCTTTCCGTCATGTTCGTGGGGATAATGGTGTCCCTGCTCTTCTTCGGCGTCTTGGGCGACGGCGGCGCGGACATGAAGGCGAGAGACCTCGTGAACCTTCTGCTGGACATCTTTCCCAAAGACCCCGTCTCGCCGATCAAGGACGGCAACACCCCGCAGCTCGTGATCATGGGGCTGGTCTTGGGAGCCGCGCTCATCATTGCGGGCAACAAGGTGAAGGGGCTCAAGAGGACCGTGAACCAGGTCGGCACGTGGGTCATGACCGTCATGGATATGGTTCAGGTCATCTTGCCGGTCATCCCGTTTAGCAGCGTCTTCATCGCGATGGCGTCGGACTCCGGCGCATCTCTGCTCGACGGCTGGCAGTTCGTCGCGGCGATGTTTATCGCATGCACCATCTGCGGGGCGATTAAGTTCTTCCACGTGGCGCGCAAGTACAAGATCCGAACATCCACGCTCTGGGGCAAGCTCAAGCCGCTGGTCGCGCTGGCCTTCATGAGCGGAAACATCACGAGCATCATGAGGCAGGAGTACGAGTTCTGCGAGAACGAGCTGGGAATCAGCCACGACTTCACCTCGTTCTGGATTCCGTTGAGCCAGGCAATGCTCAGCCCCAGGGCGACTCTCAACTTCGTCATTCCCCCGTTTCTGATCATGCAGTTCATCGACAAGCCCATCTCGCTGCCGTTCCTGATCGTGCTCGTCATCGTGGTGCTGGAACTGTCCATCGCAGACCCCGGAACGGCGGCAGGTTGGACGGTGCTGTTCGCCTCGCTCGGGCTCTCGTCGGACTTCGTGGGGCTGTTCCTCGCTTTCGAGCTGCTCACAGCTAACTACAACGCGGCGTACGGCGCGCTCCAGATGGGCTTGGAGGCCATCGAGTCGGCGGCCAGCTTCGACGCCATCGACATGGACCGCGTCAAGCAGCAGGCGTGATACGTTCGGGGGAGATGCGACCTCCCGGATGCATCAAGGCTGGCTTTCCATCGCCACGCCTTACTTAACGGATTTCCAGTACATAGGTTGCATAAAAAGTATTCCGCAAACGGTATACTTATCATGGGATTGTAAAAGGAGAGGCTACCCAGAAAAGCCTCCCTAAAGTGGAAGCAAGTGAGATTAGCGTCCATACTTTCTATAAGAGTTTAGTCATATTTCCAATGACCTGGTCTTTTGTTGAACTCGGATTAACGCTGACGGACAGTATGGACACTAATTTCGCGATTTCATAACTGGGTGGCTGTCCCTCGTTATGTATTTGGACAGTCTGGGGGTGGATATGCTAACCACATCGGAAGCGGCGGAGATCCTGGGCGTTACGCCAAGGCGCGTCATCGCGCTCGTGGAATCGGGCGCTTTGGTGGCAGAACGCTTCGGCCGCCAGTGGATGGTCGATGAGCGATCCGTGAGGGATCGCGCCTTGGCGCCGAAGCTGTCGGGCCGGCCGAAGCTCGGCCAGAAAGATCTGCTGGCGCTCAGCGCGCATACGCTCATGAACCGGGACCACCCCGTCCTCGATTTCACGTATGACCGAAGGCAGAAACGCGCACGCATCGAGCACGTGCACGAGGAAGCCCTCTGGGGTCCCCTCGGAATGGGGCGGCGAGCGCGGAAGCCCCGTGAAGGCTGGCGCCCGCCAGTTCCCAACGAGTTGGATCTCGCCCTCTGGCTCGTCGCATCTCTGATTACGGTATTAGAGCGCGACCGATGTTCGAAGAACGAAAGCGCTAACGACTCCTTTTGGGCGTTATAGTCATGCAGAGGAATTTAACGTCATTTTAATTTCCTAATTTGTTGTTAAATGTAATATCATCCCGCTAATGACTAAAAAGCGTCGTAAGGAGAAAACATGCAGTGGGAGGACAGGGGGCAAGGCCGATTCCGGAAAAACCTATCGGGGGCACTTGAATACGAATCGTTCGTGCCCGCCCCGCTTGAGAGCATTTCGCCGCTTGAGCTTGACGGTAGCACGGTCAACCTGCTCAGCGCCTGCTCGCGCAAGCTCGGCGAACTCGAGGGAATGCTCAGGTTCGTCCCAAACTCGGACATGTACCTTGCGATGTACGTGAGGAAAGAGGCCCTACTGTCAGCGCAAATCGAGGGTACGCAGTGCACCTTCGACGACGTGCTTGATCCCGGCAGAATGGAGCTCATCGGACGCGAGGTAGCGGACGTGGTGGCTTACGTCCGCGCCACGGAACGTGCGGTAGAGCTACTCGACGAGCTCCCGCTGTGCATTCGCCTGCTGAAGAGGGTGCACGAATCCCTTCTCGAGGGAGCCCGCGGCCACGAGAGAGACCCGGGCCAAACAAGAACGACGCAGAACTGGATCGGGCCCGCCGGCTGCACGCTGAAGGACGCGGCATTCGTACCACCCAACGTCGAGGACATGGTCGAGGGCCTCTCCGAGCTCGAGCGATTCGTAAACACAGCGGAAGACGTCGACCCGATAGTCAAAGCCGCCCTGGTGCATTACCAGTTCGAGACGATACACCCCTTCCTCGACGGCAACGGACGCCTTGGAAGGCTGCTGATAACACTCTCGCTCATGAACGACCGCGTGCTCAGCGGCGCTGTGTTCTACCCCTCGTACCAGCTCAAGCTGAACAGGGCGGACTACTACAGGCAGCTCATGGACGTCCGCTACAAGGGCACGTACCGGGAATGGGTGGCGTTCTTCTGCAAATGCCTCCTCGCCAGCGCAGAGGATGCCGTGAGCTCGCTCGAGAAGCTCGTGGAGCTAAGGCAGCGTAACCTGAGCGCGATAAACGAGACCATGGGCCGGTCGGCCCGCAACGGACAGCGCTTGCTCGAGCTACTCGAGGCCGGCCCCATCGTCGACGTCAACCTGGTGGCCGACCGCCTCGAGGTGGCGAGGACGACGGCGAGCAACCTCGTGAACGCATTCGCGGAGCTCGGAATCCTCGTTCAGCGCGAAAGCGATAGACAACGGTACCGCACGTTCCTTTACGAAGACTACCTCTCGATCCTCAGGCAGGGCAGCGACCCCCTGTAGGTAGCCCGGTAACAATGGGGCGAGATATGCAGCCTCCGCCCCATTTGCCACCTACACGCACGCGAACCTCGAGGACAAGCGTCCCCTACGACCCGGTTGCCGTGCAAGACGCTCT
>JAFUBE010000301.1 GCA_017460365.1 Eggerthellaceae bacterium | reverse complement strand
TACTTCCTAACCAAGTATTACGTCCGCTAGGGAGAAGCGTCCTCACCCCGCCAGGCCCGAAACTACCTCACTTTGGGTCTGGCAGTAAGTGGGGTAGTCCCGCCGCGTTCTGGATAGGGCGGACCCGCGTTTTCCCAGGCAGCGGTATACTGGATTCTCCGCTCCCGCCATGGCGGGTGGTTCATTGGGAAGTTAGAGGTAGATGCATGAGAAAGCTGTTCACAATCGACGACTTCATGGTCGCCCTCATTGCGGCGCTTGGTTACGGCTATGGGTACGCACTCGCAGAGCTTGCCGGCTGGCCGATGCCTCTGTGCCTGGTGGCGTGCTTCGCCCTCGGCCTTGCGCTCGAGGAAATCGTGGGCAAGATCGTCTTCAGCGAAACCGTGCAGAAAACGACGAGGAACCGGGTCATCGCCTATGGTGCGATCATCCTCGTCTTCATAGTCGCCCACTTCATCGCTCTCCAGTGGCTGGGCGCGTCTATGATCGAAGACGCGCAAGAGGAATTCCTGTGGGTCATCGGCCTGGCCATCCTCGGGTTCGTGATCAACTTGGTCATCCGCTGGAACCGCATCAAGCGAATCCGCAAAGTTTACGGCGATGGGAACGAGGGCTATATCCCCGAGATGGATGACGAGGAAGTCGAGGAGCTCAACGAGCAGAACCGGCCCGTCCTCGGGGAGCATGATGCCGAGTGCGCGGTGAAGACGAGAACCGGCACCTATGTCGGCGAGAAGGATGGGAAGGTCGTCTATTACCTGGGGATACCCTATGCGAAACCGCCGGTCGGCGAGCTTCGGTGGAAGGCGCCCGAACCGCTTCCCCCATCGGATGCCGTGCATGAGGCGAAGAACTTCGGCGCTTCGGCCATGCAGGTCGAGAGCAACGTGGCGGTCTCGGAGCACCACCGGCAGGACGAGGACTGCCTCACCTTGAACATTTGCGTCGGGGCCAGGGAGACGGAGGAAAAGCGGCCGGTTCTCGTGCTGTTCCACCACAGCGGCTTCACGTTCGGCGGGTCCGCCGACCCCCTGTTGCACGGCCACAACTACATAAGCTCCTTTCCCGATATCGTGCTCGTGACCTTCAATTACCGCCTGGGCGTCTTCGGCTTCGTCGACTTCTCGGAGGTCCCCGGTGGCGAGGCTTACGCGGACTCCTCGAACCTCGGCCTGCTCGACCAAATCGCCGCGCTGCGGTGGGTGCACGAGAACATTGCCGCGTTTGGGGGCGACCCCGAGCGGGTCACGGTGGCCGGGTTCGAATCCGGGGCCACCTGCATCTGCCTGCTCGCGGCCTGCGAGCAGGCGAGGGGCCTGTTCAGCAAGGCCTTCGTGTTCAATGCCAACTTGGAGGAGCCATACGACACCGTCGATGGGCCGAGGGCCCTGACGAGAAGCCTGTTGAGGGAGACGCAGACCACGACGATGGAAGAGCTCGTGCGGCTGGAGCCGGAGGCCCTGCAAGAGGCGGCGCAAAAGATTTGGCGTAACTGGGGCATGAGCGCACCGCTCCTCGATGGAAGGCTGATTCCTACTGATATGTACCGTGCATACCAAGAGTCGGCCGCTGCGGGCATCGAGTTCATCGTCGGCATTCCGAGCGACGAGATTCTGGTGTTCCGCTCCTTCGTCGGAGCGGAGGGCTACGAGGACCTGGTGGCTTTTGTGGCGGCCGATGTCCAAAAAAGGCTCGACGACCGGCACGCCGCTGCGATACGGGAGTACATCGACGCCCAAACGGCGTCGTCGTCCGAGATCGAGGCGAAAGCGGAATTCCTTGATCAATGGATTGCCCTTAGCGCTTACCGCGCTGCCGTGAAGCTCATCGAGGGCGGGAACGAGGTGCACCTCATGTACTGGGGGCAAAAGCCGCTCATCGAGAACCTGGGCTCGGGGACGGTCGACGTATTGGCAACGCTGTTAGGCAACGCGGACGAGCTCGAGATGTACGGAGGCGTCATCGACAAAGACCTGTCGGAGATACTGCAAACCCTCTTGCACAAATTCGTCGTCGGGGACGCGTTGCAGCTCTATCGTAACGAGGTCTACGGCATCGACGCCTTCGACTGGGAGCCGTTCCCCAAGGCGCTCATCGTTTCCGACGATAGATGTAGCTGCGACACCATCGAAGACAAGCTCACCGAGATAGACGGTCTCGCAGACTACATGCTCCGTTAAGCAGGTGCCAAATCACACGACCTCTGACACCCCGTAAAATGAGCGGGAAGAAGATTAACTGAACAATCAGCGAACAACTTCCTGATTAAGTACCGCTGCATTTCGGTGTACGTCTGGGATTTCTTGCACGACGACATCGTGGCAGTCGATCAGGCGAACCTTGTCGCCACCATCATCGACGGCGAGGAAGTCTACAAAGCGTAAGGGATTACCCCCCTTGCTGCCTGAAGTCGTACGGTTACAATCGTCCCATGACTTCGAAACGGGGGCAGATCATCATCCAGTCTGGGGCAAACGTATGGCCCCACGAGATGAAGATAGCTGAGGCCCTGGCAGCCGCTGGCTACACCGTCGAGTTCATCCGACGCAGCGAGGAGCAGCGCGTAACGTCAGCGGATGTGATAATCAGCGGCGTCATCTGGGAGATGAAGGCCCCGAAGGCGTCCAACATGAAGACGGTCGAGAAGAACTTACGTAAAGCGCTCGACCAGTCCGACTGCGTAATCTTCGACTCCCGCAGGATGAAAGGAATTCCCGATCACGCGATCGAGCGCGAGCTTCGGGTGTGCGCCGCCGGGCGTATCAAGAAGCTCAAGCGTTTACTGTTCGTCAACCGCAAAGCAAAGGTCATTGACATCAAGTGAGATTGGTGTACTATACGAGCTGCAAAGCGCCCGAACGGTGAGTCATCACCTACCTCCGGCGCTTTAGCTTTCGGTATTCGACCCGCGCTTGTTTGTTGGGCTTGCGGCTGCGCTCGTGCTTGCGTATCAGCTCCTGTGCGACGACCGTTTGGGGAGTATCGCGGTCGGCAAGGAGGCCGACCTCGTGGTCGGAACGGGGAGACGACGAGCTTGCGCACGTCGTCTCCGTACTTCTCGGAAATAGACCTTGGCAGGTTAGTGGAGCCCATTTCCGGGATGACGGCGAGCAGTTCAGTCGCGTCGAGGATGTTGTCGCGCACTCGCTTCGCTTCGACCTGCGCCATCTTCTCGAAGAAACCGTCGGCGTAAAGAACCTCAGCCACGAGCGCTCACGCGCCGCGCGACCTCGGCACGCGCAACCTCAATGCCGACAACGTAATTGCCCGCCTCGAAGTCCTCAAGGCCCCGCTCGATTACGGCCTCCATGACGTCCTCGAACTCCGCCTCCTCTGTGCTGACCCCACAGGGCTTATCTTGACCCAGGGCTTGGAGTGTCGGAGCACCACCACCTCGCGCCCGGACCTGCACACCTGCTCGGCGATGCGGGAGAAATTGTTATGAGCCTCGGGGACTGTTGCTGTCATCGTCGTCATGATACGTCTCCTATCAACGCCATTATATTAGCGCAAGAAAACGCCAATTTTATGGATTGAAGATTCAAGCGTGGATTCCTTGCATGTCTCGATGTTTTGCAATAGCTCGACTTCCTGGCCGTCTTCCGCCATATCGCGTCTCGCCGTAGGCAGGTAACGTTTGGAGCCCCCTCATTTCCAACGAAACCCGGGATGGTATAAATTAGAAGATTGAAGACACGAGCGGGCATCCAGGGCGGATGCCGTCTATGCGCAGAGAGACAATCGTCGAAGGCGCAGCTGGAATGATATTAGACACGGGCGCGTTCCGCGGCTGCGGGGGGCTTCATATGACACAGGAGGCAAAGGCGTGGTCGATGGCATGCCTGCTGTTCGGTATCCTACTGGCGCTGGGGCTGGTGCCGGGCATGGTGCAGCCAGCCTATGCTGAAACGGGCGCGTACACCAACCTCGTCCCGACGAGCAGCGAACACGGCGACGCTCTGGCGGGCAAGCAGGTCACCTTCAACGGTCACAGGTGGTATATCATCCAAGACAACTCCTCAAGCGCGATGGAAGGCTACGTGACGTTGCTCGCAGCCGATACGAGCTTCGACAGAAGGCAGTGGGGCGTAGGGGGGGCTACCGATTACAACACGTCGTGGGCGAAGTCGTCTCTGGATGGCCTCGTCAATTCGAGTTCATTCAAATACGTTGCCGACACCATGAAGGACACCGGGAACGGAAAACTGTACCTCCTGAGCATCGATGAGGCCAACGCTGTTCCGAGCAATGTACGAGCGCTACAGTTCGAACCGGGACCGTGGCCTCACCCCTTCGAGGCTGAAGGTCCGTGGTGGCTCCGCGAGAAAGGTCCGGGCAACGAGACGGTGTCTTTCGTGAGAGGCACTACCGGCGAAATCAACGTAATACAAGGCATCTCGCCAGCTGGCCTCAATGCCTCGTGGAATCTCGGCATCCGCCCTGCGATGCAGCTCGACCTGCATTACGTCCTCTTCGACTTCCGCACGAAGACCTTCAACCTCAAGCCGTACTACGACCACATGCTTACGCCCAACGTCAGCGAAGAGGAGCTGGCGGGCAAGCAGGTGAACTTCAACGGTCGTAAGTGGTACCTCATAGACGAAAAAGGCGTCACGGACTCCAAGCACGGAACCGTGACGCTGCTCGCGGCGGACGACTCCTTCGGCACATCGGCGTTTGGCGAAAGCGACAATTACGCCAGCTCCACTGTTAAATCCTGCCTCGACGCGCTTACCGCGACGGACGGCGCATTCGAGAAAGTCGCCAAGGCAATGGTGACCACGGACAACGGCAAGATGTACCTTCTGAGCAAAGAAGAGGCCGAAGCGCTTCCGGCAAGCGTGAGGAAGAGCGGCCCCCACGCCCAGTGGTGGCTCCGTTCGGGCGGCGCCGACGGCAAGGCAGCGTACGTGGAAGCCAGCTCCGGCAGCGTGAACAGCAACGGCAGCGTTGGCAGCTCGTACGGCGTGCGCCCCGTAGTGCAGCTGGACCTGTCGGAGGCGATGTACGTTTCCAGCGTGAAGGCATTCACTCTTGCCACCTACACGAACCTCATCCCGACGGGCAGCGAAGACGGCGACGCCCTCGCAGCCAAGAAGGTGTATTTCCACAAGCGGCCGTGGTATGTCATCGAGGACAAGTCCGCCGACCCCAACCAGCCCTACGTCAAACTGCTCGCAGCGGACACGAGCTTCGGCTAATCGCAGTTCAGCCATGCAATTTACATTGAGTACAAGGACTCGGCAGTGAAGGCCTATCTCGACAAGTTCGCTGCGCCAGGCGGCGCATTCGGAGACGTCGCCAATCTGCTCATCGGCGGCTTCAACCTCTTGACCGAAGGAGAGGTCAACGCGCTTCCGCTGAACGTGAGGGCATTGAATTTTCCCGAATCCGGAGAGTACGGCGAATGGTGGACGTGCACAACGGAGCTAGGCGAGGATCATGCTAAAAAATGGCTGTGTGTTAAGCGTGACGGATATGTATCTCTTCGCGTCCCAGCCACAGAAAGGGTAGGTGTTAGGCCCTATATCAAGCTGGACCTGACAGGCGTCAGCTACAACCCCACCACACAGACGTTCACCGAACACAAGCACGACTACGTCTATTCCACAAACGGCGACACCATTACGGCAGTATGCAGGAACCAGGACGGCATTTGCAAGCTCCCGAACTGCACGGCCTCGTTGCAGATCGTCAAGCCGACGTTGACCACCTACGGGCAGACTGGCGAAGACATAAGCGCGGAGGCCGCCATTGTCGACGAGGCGGGCATCCGAGGCAATGCCGCAGTGGAGTACTACAAGGTGCTCGATCCCGACGAGGGGAAGCTGAGCTACAAGCTGCCTGCTGCCCCCACCGATGCGGGCACCTATCTGGCTGCGATTATCATCGACCCAGACAACGAGGCTTCCATGGCCTATGTGGTGTACAACATCGAGAAGGCGGACAACCCCGCAACCGTTCAGCGCACGGCTAATGCCGTCACAGGCGGCAAGACCGTCGATTTGGCGGGCAAGGTCTCGCTGGGCGGCGCGACCGGTACCGTGAGCTACGCGATAGACGGCGATAGCCTCGGCTGCACGATCAGCGACGAAGGCGTCCTGACCACCGGCTACTCTGCGGGCACGGTGAAGGTAACCGTAACAGTTGCGGCCGACGACAACCACAAGGCGCTCGAGCCCGCCACCATCACGGTGACCATCACCGACAAAAACAAGCAGACCATCGAGGCTGCCGACGTTGCCGCCACCTACGGCGATGCCGATAAGGCCGTAAGCGCCAAGGTGACCTCCCCCACAGAGGGTGCCGGCCAGATCAGCTACGCCGTGAAGGTCGGCAGCGAGGACTACATAGCTGTAGACGCCGCCACCGGCGCGCTCACGATCAAGAAGATCCCCGCAGACGGCAAGGCATACGTCACCGTTACGGTGGCGGAGACCGAAACCAGCAGCCAGGCCACCAAGGACGTGACCGTGGCCATTAGCAAGGCCAACGTCGTACCTCCCCTCGTGCAGGCCAACGGCTGGACCGCCGACGGCACCGTACGCCCGCTCGTGACCGCGGACGGCATGGAGGTGGCGGGCAGCACGACGCGCTTCGCCCTTGGCGGGAATGCGAACAACGCACCTGCAGATTCAGCCTACGGCGAGAACATCCCGACGACAACCGACTACGGCGCCTACTTCGTCTGGTACAAGGTATTCGGCGACGAGAACCATGACGACTCTGCGCCCGCCTGCGTGACGGTGAACGTGGCGGCGCCTGTAAGCGCTGGCGTGGACGGCCCGATGTATACCATATCGACCACAGATGAATGGAACGAGTTCGCCTGGAAGGTGAACAACGGCATCACGTTCAGCGGCGTGGTGGTCCAGCTGGCAAATGACATTTCCGTGTCGACGATGGCGGGAAGGAGCGACCGCAGGTTCAAGGGCACCTTCGACGGCGCCGACCACACGCTCACCTTCGCCTGCACCACGAGCGACGAGTGCGTCTCGCCGTTCCGCTACGTCGAGGACGCGCGGTTCGTCAACCTGAAGGTAACCGGCACCATCGAGACCTCGAAGCAGTTCGCGGGCGGCTTCGTGGGGGATGCGAAGGGGAACACGACGTTCACCTCGTGCCATAGCAACGTCACCATCAACAGTTCCGTTAGCGGCGACGGGACGCACGGCGGCTTCGTCGCGAGGACGGACGCAAGCGGGGCGCAGGCGACGTTCACCGACTGCCTGTTCGACGGAAGCATCACGGGCGAAGCGACTGCCAACTGCGGTGGCTTCGTGGGCTGGCCTGGGAACAATAACGTCACCTGCACCAATTGCCTAAACGCGGGCAAGTTCACGACCAGTGCAAACGGTTGCGCTACCTTCTCGCGCAGCAACAACAACAGCGTCACAACGAACAACAGCTACTACCGCACCGCCTACGGCACGGCTCAAGGCACACAGACCGACGAGACGGGAGAGGCGCTTCGGGCCAAGCTCGGCGATGGCTGGATGGTCAGCTCCGTAGAGGGCGAGTACGTCGTCCCGAAGAGGGCGGCCTTGGCGAAGCTTGTCGGCGATGGCACGATCGATGCGCCCTACGTGATAGCGAGCGTAGAGGAATGGAACGCGTTTGCGCAGCTCGTGGATGACGGCAACTCCTTCGAGGGCAAGGTGCTCAGCCTGAATGCAGACATCTCCGTAACGAGGATGGCGGGAACGAGCGAGCACAGATTCAAGGGCACCTTCGACGGCAACAGCCACACGCTCACCTTCAACTGCGGTACCAGCGAGAACTACGCCGCGCCGTTCCGCTACGTCGAGGGCGCGAAGTTCACCAACCTCACGGTTGCCGGAAACATAAATACCTCGGCGCGGTTCGCGGGCGGCATCGTGGCGAATTCGTTGGGGAGCACGTCGCTCGTCTCGTGCCGGAGCAAGGTCGC
The DNA here is from genome assembly GCA_017460365.1 of Eggerthellaceae bacterium. Taxonomy (GTDB): domain Bacteria; phylum Actinomycetota; class Coriobacteriia; order Coriobacteriales; family Eggerthellaceae; genus UBA9715. Next base: position 6,190 of record JAFUBE010000301.1, on the reverse strand, counting down.
AATCGCGAGCACTGCCAGCGGGGACTGCACCCACGGCGGCTTGGTCGCGCTAGCGGACGCGGAAGGATGCCACACGGCGTTTGTCGACTGCCTGTTCGACGGGAGCGTCACGGGCGAGACGAGCGCCAACTGCGGCGGGTTGCTGGGCTGGCCCGGGGCAAGGACGGCCTCGTTTAGAAACTGCCTGAACGCGGGCACCTTCGGCACCAAGCAGGAAAGCGACACCTTTGCAGGATGCGGGACCTTCTCGCGCGTGTACGACGCCAACAACATAACAATCGAAAACTGCTACTACAAGACGGCTAATGGCACCGCGCAGGGTGGTACGCAGACCAACGAGACGGGCGGGCTGGACCGTGAACGCGGACGGCAAGGCAGGCGTTGTGCCCAGGGCGTCGGATGCGGTCGAGTTCGGCATCAAGGACTACGAGACCGTGAGGTTCGCAGGCATAGAATGGTTCGTCCTGGATGCAGCTCGCACGAACGGCTGTCTGACCAAGGAGGTTCTCAAGGCCGGCGGTCGTACTGCTTCGGGTATGCTCCTTCTTGCCAAGGGCGGCCAGGGAGCTACGACGTACGACTACAGCAAGAACTGGTGCACGGGCTTCTACGAGAACAAGATCAATGACAACGCTAAGACCGCGGTCCTCGGCGTCGCGACGAGCGATGGCGTCATCGACGGGACGGGCGACGACGCGACCGACAAGGTATTCCTCCTTTCGAAGGCAGAATACGTCAAGTACAACCTGTCGGGCACCGCAAGCAAGATGATTCCGACGATCTCGAACCCCGGCCGATGGTGGCTCCGCCCGGGGAGTGAATACGTCGGCAACAACGGGAATGTGCTCGCCGACAGCGTCACCTCCGCCAGCTACGGTGCAAGGCCGGCCGTCAACCTGAAGCTCGACCACGTGATCGTCTTCGACAACACCAGCCCCAAGACCATCAAGAGCTTCGAGGAAGCGGTGGCCGACGACAAAGCCGACCTCAAGCGGGCCATCGATGCGGCCGAGGCGACCCGCGACTACGTCGCCAAGGGCTACACGAACGAGAGCAAGCAGGCGGTGACCGACGCGGTGACTGCGGGCAACGAGTGCATCGCCAGGGACCACCAGCCGCAAACCGTCGCCGAGACCAAAGCTGTTCTCGCTGAAATCGCGGCGAAGAAGGCGGCTGTCCAGGCGGCCGAGGCCGGCTTGACCACCGCCGCTTACGATATTCCCAAGACCAGCTATACGGTCCGTGTGGGCGACGTGATCCGCGCTGCGGGCGTGAACATCTCGAACTCCGCTGCTGCGGGCAAGGCTTACGGCGGCAACCCCCTGTTCCGTGTGCTCAAGGTGGAGGACGGAAGGATGCTGCTCATGTCCGAGTACCTGTGGTCGGGCGGCAAGGGGTCGACTTCCACCGGCAAGGTCTCCTTCGGCAGCGCGGGCAACGCATGGCAGGGAAGTGCCGCGCAGGGCTGGGCCGCCGCGTTCGGCGAGGACATCCTGGGCCAGATACCGGGCCTTGCGCTGAACAACGTGCCCGGCAACGTGTCGGACAAGGCATACGCCGTGCTCGACGGGCAGGCGTCCGGTGGCGCGTTCGTGACCGCTAAGAGCGAGAACATCCTCACCATGCAAGACAAGGTTTTTTCCTCTCCGGCGAGGAGTCCCTCGAGTTCATGAAGCAGAAGGGCGAGCGGGTCGCGAAGCTCGCCGACGAGGGCGGCGTGGAAGACGCCTCCTCCGGGTGGCTGCGCTCGCCGGTCGAGGGCAGCGCCGAGGTCGGTTATATGGAAGTCGACGGATCGGCGGCCAAGCGGTCCCCGGCCCACGGCAGCTACCTGCGCCCGGTCTTCTGGGCGACCATGTCGGATGATTTCGACCCGACGATTTTAAGCAGGTCCATTGAGAACGTGGAGGGCACGAACAGGGTGATCTACACCATTTCCCTGCACGAACACGAGTGGACCTACACTGCGGAAGGTGCCACCATCACCGCGAGGTGCGCGGAGGGCTGCGCGGGCGGCTACGACAAGACTCCGGCGACGCTTACCATAAGCGCCCCGACGCTTGAGACCTACGGCCAGAAGGGCGAGGGCATCAGCTCGCAGGCGGTCATCATCGACGAGCGCGGCATCCAGGGCGACGCGGAGGTTGTCTACTATAAGGCCGACGAATCCGGCGCGAGGGTCGGCGGGGCGTTGGTCGGTGCCCCCACAGATGCGGGCACGTACTGGGCCGAAATCACACTCGGCGAGGGCAGCGGCGCCGCGACCGCGCACGTGGTCTACGAAATCGCCAAGGCCGCCTCCGTGCCCGCGCGGGTCACCGCGGCCGCTGGGGCCTACACGGGCAAGGCGCAACCGCTCGTGACCGTGGATGACTCCGCGTTGGAGGGCGGGACGATGCTCTACGCCCTCAGCGACGGCGCGACGGCCGTCCCGGCGGCCGACAAGTTCGCCGAAGCCGTTCCCACCGGGACCGACGCGGGCACCTATTACGTGTGGTACATGGTCAAAGGCGATGGCAACCACGACGACTTCAGCCCCGTATGCATCGCCGTCACCATCGCCAGGACGGATCCCGCGCCCTCCTCCGGGGGGTCGAGTGGCGGGACTACCGGGGGATCTGCGCAGAAGGCCTCCATCGCTCGGGCGAGCGTGACGCTCGAGTTTACGAGCTACTTCTACGACGGCGAGCCCAAGCGGCCGGCGGTCACGTCGGTTGTTCTCGATGGCAAGGAGCTCAAGGCCGACAGGGACTATACCGTGGCCTATGCGAATAACGTGTACGTCGGCATTGCCACCGCGACCGTGGTGGGCACGGGCGTCTACGAGGGTTCGGCCTGGGCGGCGTTCGCCATCGTCGCGGACAAGGCCCCCGAAACGCCCTCTGGAGGAACCGACGGGAGCTCTTCGTCCGCCGTGAGGGCGGATATCTCCCAAGCGCAGGTCACGCTCAAGCGTACGAGCTACACCTATGACGGCGAGCCCAAGCAGCCAGCCGCGAAGGTGGTCCTCGGCGGCAAGGAGCTTAAAGAAGGCGCGGACTATGCGCTGTCCTATAGCGCCAACACCGACGTCGGAACGGCCACGGCGATCGTGGTCGGAACGGGAAGCTACGATGGCGCGAAGGCAGTCACCTTCAAGATCGCCCCAACGACCAATACGCTCACCGTGAAGGTCACGAAGAAGGCGGTGGCGTTTTCGGGCAAGGCCCGCACGGTCGCGCCCATCGTCAAGGCCGCGACCAAGTACAAGGCCAAGGTGACCTTCGCCAAGGCGACAGGCGCCAAGGCCAAGAAGCTCAGCGGCTACAGGGCGCTCTCCGTGAACAAGAAGGCCGGTAAGGTGACGGTGAAGGCGGGCACGTGGCCCGGCACCTACAAGCTCATGGTGAAGGTGAGCGCCGCCAAGACCGCCAACACGAAAGCCGCCTCGAAGACCGTCACCGTGAAGGTGAAGGTTACCGCCGACTCCAAGAAGCTCTTGAGGACTCAGTCTGCTGCCCCCCTAATCGCCGTCGCGGCAACCTAGCCTTCTGTAAGCGGTGAACATCGTGAACACCGTTGCCGAGCCCACGTCGGATACAAGCACAGATGCGCCATCTACGTCATCAGGTTGAGCGTCGAGCCTTACGGTAGTCCAAACCGGGTCACAAGACCTTCGATTACTCACTGATTCGGCGGGCAATTCCCAAATATGGAGGCTGCCTGCTCCGTTAAAATGAGGGCTGACAAAGTGCTCGTAGCCGTTTGTCATGTTCGTCTCCAAGGTGTCCAACGTTGCGAACAGATAGTTCTCGTACACATATAGTTACGCGTGAAAGAAAGGGGATCCCATGGGGGCAAGTCAAATCATCAAGAACGCGAAGATTTTCACGGCGGACAAGGACAATCCGCAGGCGACGGCGCTTGTGGTGAAGGATGGCAAGTTTGCCTACGTAGGCGACGAGGCGGGCCTTGCCGGCTTCGAGGGCGACATCATCGACCTCGGCGGCAGGTTCGTCATGCCCGCCATCATCGACAGCCATGTGCACGTCACCATGGGCGCCGCGTTCGAGTACACGGACATGGGGACGCCCATTCAGTGCGCGAGCAAGGCGGAGGCCCTGGAATATATGGCGGAGTATATCCGGAACAACCCCGGCTTGAAGTGCTACCGGTTCGTCTTGGAGCGGAAGTTCCTGAAAGGTGAGGACATCGTCAAGGAGGATCTCGACGAGATCTGCCCGGACGGCGACATCGTCATCATGGAAGGAGAAGCGCATAGCGTCTGGGTGAACTCCAGCTTTCTCGAACGGCTCGGGATTACCGACGACACGCCGGATCCCGTTCCCGGGTTGAGTTATTTCGTGCGCAAGGACGGTCACCTGACCGGAAACGTATTCGAGACCGCGGAAATGCGCTTCCTCCTCGATGGTTCGATGGACCTCACCGACGAGCAGCTCGACGCAGCGCTTATGCGTTGGATAGATTACAGCAAAGAGTTCGGCGTGGGCGCCGTCTTCGATGCCGGCATTCCCGAGTGCAATCCGCTGCACGAGCGGATCTACGCCCGCCTGCGCGAGTTCGACAGGCAGGGGGAGCTGCCGGTCTACATTGACGGCTGCTACGTGGTCACGGCGCCGGCGCAAGTGCCGGAGGCCCTCAAGGAGCTGAAGCGCCTCAGGCGGGAGTGCGACACCGAGCACCTTAAGGTCCACACCCTGAAGATCTTCATGGACGGCACCTTAAAGATTGAGACCGCCGCCCTGGTGACGCCCTACGAGGACACCCGTACGACAGGCGTTGCGGCTTTCGACAAGGACCAGCTCGCAGAACTTCTCATGCAGCTCAACGAGGACGGGCTGGATCTTCACCTGCATACCGTCGGCGAGGCCGCGTCCCGCAACGTGCTCGACGGCGTGGAGCTGGCCAGAAAGGCGCTGGGGGATCGTTACCGCGTGAAGGTGACCTGCGCCCACCTCGAGATCCAGGACGATGCGGACCTGGGACGCTTCGCCGAGCTCGGGGTCTTCGCCAACTACACGCCGTGGTGGCATGCCGGGAACATGGGCGGCAACCCCTATGAGACATGGCGTGAGCTGCTCGGCGAGAAGCGCGCGCTTTCCATGTACCGCTGCAAGTCTTTGTGGGACAGCGGCGCACTCGTGACCTGGTCAAGCGACGACATACACTACGCCGATTTCACGACGTGGAACCCCTATCTCTGCATGGAGGTCGGGATGACGCGCTGGATTAGCGAAAAGACCAATGCCAACGAGTGGGACAGGACCATCGGGGCGTACCCGCCCGCCAGCGAGCGGATGAGTGTCGAGGAGATGCTACTGGGCTACACGATCAACGGGGCCATCCAGCTCGGCATCGAGGCTTCCAAGGGATCCATCGAGGTAGGCAAGGATGCGGACTTCCTGGTGTTCGACAACGACCTGCTCACGGTGGAGCCGGAGGGTTTCAGCTACAACAAGCCGAGCGAGGTGTACTTCTGCGGGAAGAAGGCGAACTGATGCGAGCCGCTTCCGACGCGCGAAGGCGCCCGATGGCGCAAGGAACACATGACAACGAAGGCAGATAACGGGAGGTAATGCAGATGGCTCAGAAGGCGGACAGGATCATCTACGGCAACATCTACACCGTCGACCAGGCGCACCCCAAGGCAGAGGCTGCGGCGATTGCGGACGGCAGGTTCGTCTACGTCGGCGATGAGGAAGGCGTTCGGGAGTTCGTCGGCGAGGATACTGAGGAGCAGCGCTTCGAGGGCGGCATCGTGCTACCGGGCCTCGGGGAAGGGCACGGGCACGTCAATCCCGGCGGCACCGAGGAGCTGTTCATGGTGAACTTGTTAGACGGGAGCTCCCTCGACGCACCACCCACCTTGGAAGACATCCGTTCCAAAGTCAAAGGGCACATCGAGGCGCATCCGGACTGGGGCGTGTACCTGGGGACCGGCTTTCTCCCCGTGCCGGGAAGCCCGCTGTTCAACCCGACCGCGGACATGCTCGAAGGCCTTACGAACAAGCCCATCGTCATCGCCGACATAGGGCATCATTCCTACTGGGTGAACCACGCCGCCATGGACCGATTGGGCATCGACAAGGACACGCCCGATGTGAGCGACGGCATCATAGCGCGGGATGACGAGGGCAGGCCCATCGGCTTTTTCCGCGAGGGGGCCATGGACCTCATGAAGCCGCTCATC
>JAFUBE010000300.1 GCA_017460365.1 Eggerthellaceae bacterium | reverse complement strand
TTCAGGTCTTCGTCGTAGAAGAACTTCGCATCGTAAAGCCGTGCGGCGACGACACGCTGATTGCCGTCAACGATATTGTCGCGATAATCCGGATTGCCATTCGACGTGATGAGGAACTTGTTTGAAAGCGAACCGTCGGCGTTGAACAGCGGGAAGTAGCGCTGATGCACGAGCATGGCATCGACCGTGATCTCCTTGGGCACAGCCAAAAACAGCTCGTCGAAGGCGCCGACCATCACCGTGGGAAACTCGGTCAGGTTCACGACCTCTTCCATCGTCTTGGCGGGCAGTTCGGCCACGAGGCCCGTATCGGCCTCGATGGCTTTCACCTGGTCTCGAATCGACTGCTCGCGTTCTGCCTCGCTCGGTACGACGTAAGCACCGCGAAGCACATCGACGAGAGAATCGGCATTGGCGACCGTGTGCGGGCCAGGTGCGAGGAAACGGTGCCCGCGCGTGGTGTTGCCCGCGGTCAGACCCGCGAACTCAACTGGCACAACCACGTCGCCGAGTAGCGCCAGAAGCCAACGCACAGGAAGGCTGAACTGCTCGCGCCGGCCACCCCACCGCTGCGACTTCGGCCACTGGATTGACGTGATAAGGTTGCCCAGCAACGCGGGCAACAATGCCACAACGTCGAGAGAGGGCGTTTCCTTCACGGCGTATACGTATTCGGTGCCGTTTTCGTCTCGGCGCTCGAGATCGGAAGCGTCGACGCCCTTGCCGCGCGCAAAGCCGATGGCGGCCTTGGTGGGCTCACCGCTCTCATCGAAGGCGATCTTCGCGGCAGGCCCGCGGAACTCCTCGACGGAAGCCTCGGTGGCCTCGGGAACATCATCAACGACAACGATGAGGCGGCGTGGTGTGCTGTACACGGCAATGCCGCCATGGGGAATCTTGGCTCCGTCAAGCGCATCTGCCGCAAGTCCGGCGAGCTTGCCTGTTGCTGCGTGCAAATCGAACGCAGGCAGCTCTTCGGTGCCAATTTCGAACGCAAGCGTCTTATTCGCCATCATCGGCCCCCTTCCCCTCGGTCGGGGTACTCTGGCCGACCACATGCTCGAGATAACTTGCGCAACATGCCTTCGCAATAGTGCGCTCACACAATATATAGCCCATGCGCTCGGTTTGCGAGATGACGCCGCGCGCATCAAGCAGGTTGAACGCGTGGCTGCATTTCAGAACATAGTCATAAGCGGGAAGCGGCAAACCGGCTTCAAGCACGCGGTTGCATTCGCGCTCGTATCGATCGAACTCGCCGAACAAAAACTCGGTATCGGCCACTTCGAAGTTGTAAGCCGAGAACTCTCGCTCGTTTTCCAGGAACACATCGCCGTAGGTGAACACGGTGCCGTCGTCGCCGCGGCTCCAAACGATATCGTACACGCTGTCGACACCTTGAATGTACATGGTCAAACGCTCGAGTCCGTACGTAATCTCAGCGGGCACCGGATCGCATTCGAAGCCGCCGACTTGCTGGAAATACGTGAACTGCGTCACTTCCATGCCATCGATCCACACTTCCCAGCCGAGCCCCCACGCGCCAAGCGTCGGCGATTCCCAGTCGTCTTCGACGAAGCGCACGTCGTGTTCGTCGATATCGATGCCGATGGCGCGCAGGCTGTCGAGGTAAAGCT
>JAFUBE010000299.1 GCA_017460365.1 Eggerthellaceae bacterium | reverse complement strand
GTTGGTTGAAAGACGACCTGGCACGGGAAAGCGACGAATCATAGGCTGTAAAACCGCAGGTAAAACCCATTTTTTGCGGCTCGGAAAAAGTACACATTTTCCAACCTCCACAACTTCTTCAATTATAGCCGTTCACAACTGGCGTTTGCCCAGCAATCTTGGCCAATTTGCCTAAATTCATTGTCGTAGGTGCACCCTCGGAAAACGTGTACATTTCTAAAGGCTAGCTCCACGACGCAAGCAACGGTCTCGATGTAAGGAGGTAGCATTTGAGCTGGTTCGTAATCATCCTGATAACAGTCGTGATTATTGGGGTAATCGCTTACTTCACATACAACAAAAACAAGCAACTTATGGGCGAGGGTAAGATTGTCGCTAGAAAAGGTACATATTGGGAAGAGGAGCACCTGTTCACAACGAACGTGTCGTACGACAGCCTACTGGATGCGATCAGCAAAACGGATTTTAGCGATTGTAAGGCCGAAGTGATCCCCAATTTCAATGGCCAAATGAGCGTTCTCTTCAAATCGAGCCACGCTTGGAATGCAGAAGTGGATTTCCTGGGTGAGCAAGACGGGAAGAAGCAGTATAAGTTCTACTTCGTTGCATGGCAGACAAGAAATGGGATGCCATACAACGTGAATTCGATGAACATGATACTGACCAGCATGGAAAAGCTCTTCTTCTCGCTCGATTCGACCACCACGGTGCAATCGCAGCGAGCGCAAATCAAATCGAAAACGAAGTTCTTCTAGGGGGTCGTTGTCAAATGGACGGAAGCACACTCGGAATTATAGTTGTTGTCATTTTTGTCGTCGTCGTTCTTGTAATTCGATACTTCGTCAGCGCAGGTGTGAATAAAGCGAGCGACGCGGTTCAGAACGCATGGGCGAAGAAGAAGGCGGAGTCGAGCCCGAACGAGCAAGTCAGCCTTGCCGACCGCTACGGGCAAGCGCAAGCAAACCCTGGTGGCACTACTTGCCCCCAATGCGGAAACAACTTGCCTGATGGAACTAAGTTCTGCAACAAATGCGGGGCTTCGTTGGGCGACGATGTGTAGGGGGCTCTGGCATGGGTAAGACCTATCTAAGGCTTCTGGGGATGGTACTATGCGCCATCGTGCTCACAGTTGGTTTGGTTGCGTGCGGTTCGCCGGCCGCATCCGTTTCGGGCAAGTACCACACGGACAACCTTGGGTTGACCTTCTCCGATTTCGAGTTCACGGGCACTAATCAGGTAACGCTTTTCTGCGGCGGATTTGAGAATGCACACGGCACTTACAAGACCGAGGGCGCTCATTACATCGTGGAGATTAGCTCGCATGACAACGATTCCTACTATTACGGACAAGTTGAAGAAATTAAAAATGACTGCGACGTCATCGTTACGCCCAAGAACGAGAACACCATAAGCGTCGAGATTAAAGCTAAAGACAGCGGCTATGTGTACGCAGGTCAACTGGGGGCAAAGGAATATACAAAGCAGTAAACCACTCACGAGCGCGAACCTATCGCGGTCTACCATGGGAAGGGCGGATTGTATGAATACCGGCATTGAGTTCCGAAAGGCGGCTCCGAATAAGACTGGCCTAATCGGCAAGGTTGCGACGCTTATCATAGCGATTGCGATTGTCATCACGTTTGCTGCGTGCAGCGCCGGCGCATCTTCATTCTCGATCGAAGGGAAGTGGAAGAACACCGGTTCTGGCGGGTTCGGGCAAATGCAGCCGGGGGCCATCGTGACTTTCAACGGGAACAACTGCAACGTGTACAGCCCGAACGACACTTACGCATTCTACTCAGAAAACGGTAAATACAAGCTCGACGTTACAGGGCTTTTGGGAGGCACGCCCAGCTTCACGGTGACGGTCATCGACAACAACCATATCTCCATGACAACTGGATTGTCAGATGTCGTTGAGTTGACAAGGGTCGGCTAGAGGTAAGTTCCACGCGCTTTTAGCGCTGTAAAACAATTGGGTCGTGGGCGACTTTTTCATGCAGCGTGGTGGCAAGGAGATGGGGTATGTATTGTTCGAAATGCGGTGCAGCGATTG
>JAFUBE010000034.1 GCA_017460365.1 Eggerthellaceae bacterium | reverse complement strand
CCCCACTTTGGGTCTGGAGGTAAGTGGGGTAGTTTTCCTGCGGAGCTGCCCCGGTTCGGGCCCGGCGGGGAGCGGGGGCGCTCACATGTGCCGATACGTTGTGTTCTGTCATTTCACGGTATACTGATGCAGGTCAAAACTTGAAAACCTACCGAGGAAGTGCGTATGTTAAAGATCGTGGAATCGCCCGATCCACTGCTCAACCAAATAGCTGAGCCGTGCGATCTGAAAGACAAGAGCTTGAAGAAGCTCGCAAAGCAAATGGAACGTACCATGTATGCGACCGACGGGGTCGGAATCGCAGCGCCTCAGGTGGGTGTCTTGAAGCGCCTCATCGTTATCGACGTTTCCCCCGAGGACGTGCGCGACCCGCTCGTATTGGTGAATCCCGAAATCCTCGAGCTCGACGGCGAGCCGGAAACCGACGAAGAGGGATGCCTGTCGTGTCCGGGGGTCACCGTGCCCATCACGCGGAAGCCCTGGGCGCGCGTGAAATTCTTCGACCTCGACGGACAGGAATGGGAGATAGAGGGCGATGGCCTGCTCGGCAGGTGCTTGCAGCACGAAATCGACCATCTCAACGGCATAACGCTGTTCGAGAGCGCGAGCCCGCGCGAGCGCATTAAGGCGCTCAAAGCCTACGAGGAAGCCAAGCGCATGGGAGCGAAGCCCGGCGACACTTCGACAGAAGCGCGAAAGGTCCGCTGATGCGCATCGTTTTCATGGGAACGCCCGGGCTTGCGGCGACGATTCTCGAAGCGCTTGCCGCTCATCACGAAGTAATGGGCGTGTTCACGCGTCCAGATGCCGTTCGCGGACGGGGTAAAAAGCTCGTCCCGTCGCCGGTGAAGCAGGTGGCCCAAGAGCAGGGGATCGAAGTCCACGAAATGAAATCGCTGCGCATCGATGGGGCGCGCGAACTCGTTGACTCGCTCGCACCCGATGTAATCTGCGTTGCGGCTTATGGCGCCATCCTTCCGCGCGAGATTCTCGACATTCCCCGATACGGCTGCCTGAACGTGCACACGTCGCTTTTGCCCAGATGGCGTGGCGCCGCGCCAATCGAAAGGGCGATTCTTGCACACGACGAGCGCACCGGCGTTTGCATCATGAAGTTGGAAGAGAGCCTCGACACCGGCCCGTATTGCGTGCGTAGGGAGGCGCAAGTCGACGGCAAGTACCTCGACGAGCTGGCGGGCGAGCTTGCAACGTGCGGTGCCGAAGCACTGCTCGAAGCGCTTGAGGCGGTTGAGTCGGGAACGGCCAGATGGACCGAACAGGCCGAAGAAGGTCTCACCTATGCTGCGAAGATCGGGAAGGGCGAGCTCGATCCAACGCCAGAAGAAAGCGCAAAGACGTTCGTGGCGAAAGTGCGCGCGTCGAACGAGTCGCATCCGTCGAGAATTACGCTCGCGGGCAGAAAAGTCGCGGTGGAGCGCGCGGCTGCCATGAGAGCCGATATGGCGCCAGATAATGCCCAAGGTCTAAAGCCCGGGCAAGCGACGTTCACTGCAAAACGGCTCTTCGTAGCCGCTTCGGACGGCATCGTCGAGCTCGAGCGGGTGAAACCCGACGGAAAGAAGAGCATGGAAGGCCGGGCGTTCGCGGCCGGTGTGCAAGGAATCAAGAACGCGCAGGTAACATGGGGGAGAGCATGACCGAGAACGAATACCGCGACGAAAGCACCGACGGGCGGCAAGAACCCTTGGAAGAGTCGCAAGAACCTCAGGAAAAGGGCAAGCGCAAGTGGGAGCCGAACCGCAAGCGACGCGCCGTGAAATCTAAGAAATCCTTCGACCAGCAGAAGATGGAGCACCTCGTGGAGGGCGACAAGACCATCTACCGTGGTGAACTTGACACGCGCAGGCGCGACCCCGACTGGAAGCCGCGCTCGATTTCGCGATCGGAAGCGAAGGTCCGCGCAAAGGCCGAGGAGCTTGCGGCAAACGACCCGGTCGTTGCCTCGATGCGCAAGAAGGTCGAGATCACCGACTTCCGCGACCAATTCGAGCAGTGCAAGGCGAGCCCGGGCCGTCTCGGCGCGCTATACGCCACTCGGCAGGTTCGCAAGCGCTCGGCGTATGCCCAAGAGGTGATCGAATCGACGATCGACCGTTCGCGCCTCAGCCAGCAAGACCGCGCCT
>JAFUBE010000298.1 GCA_017460365.1 Eggerthellaceae bacterium | reverse complement strand
TCATGGCGCCGCGCGTGAGCCAGTCGCCGCCCAACCTCGTGGCGTTTAAAAACGGCGTTTTAGACGTTCTCACGATGGAGTTGCGCGAATGGCGCGAAGACGACATCATCCCGAACGTGATACCGCACGACTGGGCGGGGATGGCCGAATGCGGCGAGGTCGACGCGGTGCTTCGCAAGATGGCCTGCGGCCAAGACGACGTGTTCAACTCGCTCGTCGAGGTCATGGGCGTGTGCATGTACCGCTCCAACGAGTTCACGCAGAGCGCGATACTGCTCGGCACGGGCAGCAACGGCAAGTCCACCTACATCAGGATGCTGCAGGCGCTTCTGGGCAAGGAGAACATATCGTCGCTCGACATGGCGATGATCGGCAAGCAGTTTCACACCGGGCAGCTCGCCGGTAAGCTCGCCAACCTGGGCGACGACATATCCAACGAGTTCCAGCACGGCGACCTGCTGTCCATCTTCAAGAAGGTGGTGGACGGCAACCGCATATACACCGACGTGAAGGGCATGGAGGGCTACGAGTTCGAGCCATACGCGACGATGGTGTTCAGCGCGAACGAGTTCCCACGCCTGTCCGACTACTCGGACGGCATGATGCGCCGGATATTCCCCATCGAGTTCAACGCGACGTTCTCGAAGGATGACCCGGACTACGACCCGCGCATTTCGCACAAGGTCACCAGCGAGGAGGCGTGCCAGCGGATGTGCTGGCTCGGCATCGCGGGGCTGGCGCGCGTGCTCGACCGCAACGGATTCACCCCGAACGCCGCGAGCAGCCGCCGCGCTGAGGAGATACGCGCCGACAACGACACGGTGCTCGCATGGACGCTCGACGCGGGGTGGGACGCGCAGACGCTCGATGGGTGCGCCATATCCGACGTGTACATGCGCTACCGCGTCTGGTGCGACCAGAGTGGACTGCAGGCCGTGAAGCGCACGAAGTTCACGCGCGGGATCAACGCGCATCTGGGGCTGTCATCCGGCGTCGGATGGCGCGACGGGAAGAGCACGAGGGTGTTCGAGAAGGCATGAGAAGGCGTGTGAAAGCGTGTGGAAACCGTCTGAAACCGTAAGCGGGAAAGTGTCAGGTCTTACAGTTATGAGGGATGTGAAAGCGTAATGAGTAATGTGAAGCGTAATGAGCGAAAGAGCAGGTTATACGGCAAATCTAATCGAGACTTACAGAATTACACATCCCTTTATACCCCACGAGAAAAAGGAATAAAAAAAATAGGTAAATAAAAATATATAAGAAATAGAGAGAAATCGTAAGAGCGAAAGGTGCAGCGATGACACATGCAACTGCAGACAACGACGGATTGGGCGAGTCATGACGGCCCTCGCAGCCGGGGTCTCGGCCTTCGCGCTCGTCTGCTGCGGATTTGCGGCAGTGGTGCTCGCGCTGTGGCTGATAGACGACATGAGGAGGCGCAAATGATCGCGAAGAGACGCGAAGATGGTTCGTTCGTGCTGGGCGATGCGCACGGCGACCTCGTGGAAGTGGACGGCCCGATCGGCTGGGCCGCGACGGTGGACCGCAGCGACGCGGAGCACAGGCGCGAGCGCGACCGAGTCCGCAAGCGCAAGCAGCGCGAGAGGAGGCCACGATGACAGCACTGGTGGACGAGCTGCGCGAGCAGCTGAAGAAAGCCGAGACGAAGGCAGACGGCTACAGACGGCAGTACGGAGCCGCGAGCAACCGAGAGCAC
>JAFUBE010000033.1 GCA_017460365.1 Eggerthellaceae bacterium | reverse complement strand
CGCATGTACTCGCTCGACGATGCGATGGACCTCGACGAGCTCGACGCATGGGCGCAGCGCGTGGTCGACGCGCTCGGGTACCTTCCCGAGCTCGTATGCGAGTTGAAGATCGACGGCAGCGGCATCGCGCTCACGTACGAGGACGGCGCCCTCGTACGGGCCGCAACGCGCGGCGATGGCACGACGGGCGAAGACGTGACCGCCAACATCCGCACCATAAAGGACGTGCCGCTGCGCTTGCGCGACGAGGGGCTCGGCGGCATCGTGCGCGACGGGGCGCTCGAGGTGCGCGGCGAGGTGTACATGCCGAAGTCGAGCTTTGAGTCGCTGAACGCCGGCGCCGTGAAGAATGGCAAGCAGCCTTTCGCGAACCCGCGCAACGCCGCAGCCGGCAGCCTGCGCCAGAAAGACCCCACGATCACGGCGGGCCGCGACCTGTCGACCTACATCTACGCCATTGCGGATGATGTCGCTAGTGAAGCTGACGGTCAGCGCGCGTACCTCGAGTGGCTCGGCGAATGCGGGTTCCACGTGAACCCCGATGTCGAGCGCTGTACGACGATCGAAGAGGTGCATGCTTTCTGCGAGCGCGCCATCGAGAGGCGCGATGACCTTCCCTACGAGATCGACGGCGTCGTTGTGAAGGTTGACTCGTTCGCGCTGCAGGCGCAACTCGGCTACACGGCCCGCGCCCCGCGCTGGGCCATCGCGTTCAAGTTCCCTCCCGAGGAGAAGGCGACCAAGCTCGTCGGCATCACCGTGCAAGTCGGACGCACCGGCGCGCTCACGCCGGTGGCCGAGCTCGAGCCGGTCTCGGTCGCGGGCTCCACGGTCGCGCGCGCCACGCTGCACAACGAGGACGAAGTGCATCGCAAGGACGTGCGCATCGGCGACACGGTGATCGTGCGCAAGGCCGGCGATGTCATTCCCGAGGTGCTCGGCGCGGTCGAGTCGCTACGCCCGGCTGGTGCCGAAGTGTGGAACATGCCCGGCGAGTGCCCGAGTTGCGGAAGCCCCGTCATCCGCGAGGAAGGCGAGGTCGCGCATCGCTGCATTTCGATCGATTGCCCAGCTCAGGCGCTCGAGCGGCTCGTGCATTGGGCGAGCCGGGGCGCCATGGACATCGACGGCATGGGCGACGAGATCGTGGGTCGGCTCGTGGAGTCGGGCCGCCTGTCCGACGTGGCCGACTACTACACGCTCGACGAGGTGGAGCTTTCGCTTCTCGACATGGGCCGCGTGAACAAGGAGGGCAATCCGATCCGCCTCGGCGAGACGGTGGCTAAAAAACTCGTCGCGCAGATCGAGGAAAGCAAGTCGCGCCCGTTCGCGCGCGTGCTGTTCGGACTCGGCATCCGCCATGTGGGCAAGACGATCGCCGAGGCGCTCGCGGCCGCGTACCCGACGATCGACGCGCTCATGGCCGCCGACGAGGAAGGCCTCGCGGCTGTCGAAGGCGTCGGCCCGAAGATTGCCCGCAGCGTGAGCGCTTTCATGCGCACCCCGCAAAACGTCGAGGTCATCGAGCGGTTGCGCAAGCATGGCGTGAACATGGCCGACGACACCGGTGCTGCCGATGGCGAACTTGAACAGACGCTCTCGGGGCTCACGTTCGTGCTCACCGGCTCGCTCGTGCAGTCGGGCATGACCCGCGATGAGGCGGGCTCTGCGCTGAAGGCGCGCGGGGCGAAGGTTTCGGGCAGCGTGTCGAAGAAGACGAGCTATGTCGTGGCGGGCGAGGCCGCTGGTTCCAAGTACGACAAGGCCATCGCGCTCGGTGTGCCCGTGCTCGACGAAACGGCGCTTCTCGCCATTCTCGAAACCGGCGAGGTTCTCGCCTAACCCCGAAACGACGATTTCTCGCGAGTGACCAGGGAACGCGCCTTTGCTGCCTTTAATTATCAAAAACTGAAAATAATACTTGACACAGAATATACTATCCCCTATATTATTCCCAGGCGAAGGAAATACGTCAACCCTCCCAATAGACTCCTTTTCTCGTCTCACTCGTCTAGACCAGGACCGCTCTTCCCCCTCAGCGGTCCTGGTCGCATTTTTAGGAGATCGTGTCTGACGTGAAGTGTCACACGTTGCCCACACCCTCCATCCCCTCCATTGTGGGGATGTTGAAAAATCATGCGCCCATAAATATACTAATCCGAGAATAAAAAAGTATCACGATTAAGGGGCATCATGCATTCCGACGATTTCATGAACGCTGAGGATGTGGCGCGATACCTCCATCTGGGCAAGAACACGGTCTATCAGCTTGCCAAGTCGGGCAAGCTTGCTTCGTATCATGTCGGTCGAAAGCTGAAATTCACGCTCGAGGACGTCGAGGCCTACGTGGCGTCCACCCATCACGCGAACGCGCTGCAGAACGAACCCCGCGTGCAGACTGTTCCATCAACGGGGGAGGAAGCGCTTTCGGTGCAGAGCCTTTCCCAAGCGGCTGCGTTCGGCCAGCTCGAAGGCGACCCGCTCGTTGTTGCAGGAACCGATATCGTCACCGGCTTCATCGTGAGCGCGCTCAACGCGTCGGGGATGCCGGCGACGCATCTCGTGCGCGCGAGCTACACGGCGCTCGTCAACCTGTATGCAGGCGATGCCGATGCGGCGATCGTGAACCTGTACGACCAGCGCTCCAACGCGTACAACATCCCGTATGCGCAGCGGCTCGCGCCGGGCGTTTCGATCGTCATCATGCGGCTTTGCGGCCGCAAGCAGGGGTTTATCGTGCAGAAGGGCAATCCGAAGGGAATCACCAGCTGGGGAGGGCTTTTGCGCGAAGGCGTGAGGCTCTCGAACCGCGAGAAGGGAAGCGGTGCGCGCGTGCTGCTCGACGAGAAGCTGCGGGCCATGGAAGCGCGCAGCGAGTCGATCGATGGTTACGACTCGCATGCGAACGTCGCGAGCACGGCCATTCGGCGCGTGGCGGCGGGCCTCGCCGACGTTGCGATCGGAACGCGCCGCGAAGCGCAGCGGATCGAAGGCGTGTCGTTCGTTCCCCTGCAGACGGAGTGGATCGACCTGGTGATCAAGAAGACGCCGAAGTCACGTCCTTATATCCGCCAGATCTCCGAATTGCTATCCGATCACAAGTTCCAGCGCGACACCATGACGCTCGGGCCCTGCGATGTATCGCACATGGGCAGCATCATTTACGAATCGTAACGAAACGTGATGAAGCAGATGCTGATGGTTTTTATTCATGAATAATATAAATTGTTGAATAACCAGGGATAACAAGTAAATTTGAAAGTCATGTGAATAATTCAACATTTCACGCAGCGCGCGCTATAGTCTTTTCTCGTTGCGATAAGAGCAAAGAAGAGAAAAGAGAGAAGCACCATGAACGATTCCACCAAGACCCTCATGAAGATGAAGAAGGCGGGCAAGCTCGTGCGCCTCGCCCAGCGCAAGAACGGCCCGAAGAGCTACAAGCGCGGCCAGGGTGCCTTGCTGCGTGCGCTCGCCGATCACGATGGCGCCACGCAGCGTGAGCTCGTCGTCGCGCTCGGCTTGAACCGCGCCATGCTGAAAGACGTTGTGCGCAAGGCCAAGCGCAACGGCTACGTCACCATCGAAGATGCCGGCGAGAAGAAGCTCTACGCCGTGAAGCTCACCGACGAAGGCCGCAAGCTCGCGAAGAAGCACGAGAACGCGCAGGACAAGACGGCCGAGGCCATCCTATCGTGCTTGAGCGCTGAAGAGCGCGAGCAGCTCGACGCGCTCAACGAGAAGATCATCGTGAGCCTGAAAGGGGCCGGCATCGACGGCAAGAAGAAGGGCCACAAGATGCGCCGCAAGAGCAAGAAGCACTGCCGCCGTCACTAAAGGAACGCTTTCCACCTGCTTTTTTGAGTGGGTGCTTCGCTCGTTTCAAAAAGGCGAGCGAAGCGCCTCTATTTTAGCTGGGTAACGCTTACCAATTCGTAGGGGTGATCATGAGATAGCCCCTACGAATATAACCAGCACATTTACGAGACTGCCCCTTCTACTGCCCCACTTTGGCTCTGGCGGGAGATGGGGCAGTTTACGGCGGGGGCGGGGAGGCTAGGCTGTTG
>JAFUBE010000297.1 GCA_017460365.1 Eggerthellaceae bacterium | reverse complement strand
GTGAAGGGCTCGACCCAAGAGCTGCTGCTCGACGCGAGCGCGCTTGACCGCTACGAAGAGTTCACCAACGAGATGCACGCAATCCTGCAGAAGTACGAAGCCGCCATGCGCCAGATGGTCGTGCGTTTCGAGATCCTCGACCGCGACCTTCAGCTACGGCGCAACCGCAACCCCATTCACCACATCGAGTCGCGCATCAAATCGCCGGTCAGCATTTACGAGAAGCTGTTGCGCTATGGCAAAGACCCCACGATCGGCAACCTGGAGGAATACCTGATGGACGTCGCCGGCGTGCGCGTCATCTGCTCGTACAAAAACGACGTGAAGAACCTGATGGGCTTGCTGCGCCGCCAAGACGACCTGGAAATCGTGCGCGTGAAGAACTACATCGAGAACCCGAAACCCAACGGCTACCGCAGCCTGCACGTTATCGTGCGCATCCCCGTGTACTTCATGGACTCGAAGGAAATGGTGCCGGTTGAAGTGCAGATTCGCACCATTGCGATGGATTACTGGGCCTCGCTCGAGCACGACCTGAAGTACAAGGCCGTCGCCGAAACGCATGGTCTTGACATCGCTGGCGAGCTGAAGGAGTGCAGCCGCATCATCGAGGATATGGAAGCGCGCATGCAGGTGCTTGCCAACGCCCTCGATTCCGGGCAGGCCACGCACACTAGGTTGGCGAAATAGGCGCGACGAAGCGGCGGGGCCGTCCCCCGTTCTGCTCGTGCATTCGCCTATGAATTGCGCTATCGTATTGCCTGCGCGTAAAGCGCAAGGGAAGGAATCAACCGTTAGGGAGAGGAAACACATGAAGGCAAGGAAGTACATCGTTTTGGCCGCCATGGCCGTCATGGTTGCCGCGTTGGCCTTGGTCGGCTGCTCTTCGGGTAGCGCTTCGAGCGCTTCGAAGTCGGCTTCGGCCAGCAGCGCATCGGCATCCGCATCTGCTTCGGCCAGCAGCGCATCGGCCAGCAGCAGCGCCGCGTCCGGCAGCATGCAGCTTATCACCGCTGGCAAGCTGACCATCGCCACGTCGCCCGACTATCCTCCGTTCGAGAACCTCGAGAACGGCGAGTACGTTGGTCTCGACATCGAGATTGCCAAGGCCGTCGCCAAGGAGCTCGGCCTTACGCCTGAATTCAAGACCTTGCAGTTCGACGCCATCATCCCGGCTATCGCCGCGGGTGGTCAGGCCGACATGGGCATTTCTGGCTTCTCGATTGACCCCGATCGCGCCAAGGAGATTGACTTCTCCAGCAGCTATTACATCGACGACCAGGCGGTTGCCGTCATGAACGACAGCCCCATCACCGCCGAGAACGCCGATGCCGAGCTGAACAAGGACGGCGTCATCATCGCCGTTCAGTCCGGCACGACGGGCGAGACCTACGTGCAGGAGAACTACCCGAAGGCCACCGTTCAGGCTTACGGCAACTCCACCGACGCATTTGCCGCCATGCAGTCTGGCCAGGCTAACGCCGTGTGCACCAACAAGGCCGTCGTCGACACGAGGCTCGCCGATGCCTACAAGGACGCAAGGGTCGTGAAGACCATCGCCACCGGCGAAGAGTACGCCATCGTCATCAGCAAGGACAACAAGGCCCTGACCACCGCCGTCAACGATGCTCTGGCCAAGATTGCTTCCGACGGCACGCTCGACACGCTGATCAAGCAGTACATGTAATTCTGCCTGAACAAAACAACAACTCGGAAGGAGCCCCTGCACGTGCGGGGCTCCTTTGTTTTGCGGGAAGAAAAGCCTCGCTCCGCGT
>JAFUBE010000296.1 GCA_017460365.1 Eggerthellaceae bacterium | reverse complement strand
GCTCGCGACGGTGCCGCACAAGAGCGCCCTTCGTTTGAGACGGGCTCGGGCGCACCGGCAGGGGGGTACGATCCCTATCGCGTCTACGAAGCCGGAAGTGCTTCGAGCCATCGACCTTCGCGCAGCGTGAGTGTCATTTCCCCCGTTGCCTACAGCGAGGTTGAAAACGTCGCTCGCATGCTTCGCGCCGGCGACGCAGTGGTTCTTTCTTTGCGCAACACGCCCAACCAGCTTTCCAAGCGCATTCTTGATTTCAGCTTCGGCGTAGCAAGTGCGCTTGATGCAACGGTCGACTGCATTGCCGACAAGGTGTTTGCCATCACGCGCGTGTCGGGCCTTGACGATGACGAGCTTTCGCGTTTGCGTTCCCAGGGTGTAATCTAGCCGATGTGCCGTTGCATGGTGTTTCGCCGTGGAGCTTTCGCGCTTTGCCAAAAGGAGCTTTAAGGAATGAAGGCGCTTATCATTTCCCTGCTGAATCTATACGTGGTTATCATTTTCGTGTACTGCATATTCTCGTGGTTTCCCATTCCGCGTGATGGAGTATTGGCGGACGTGAACAGTTTTTTGGGCAAGTTGTGCTACCCGGTCTTGGCTTTGTTCCGTAAATTCATTCCTTCTATTGGAGGTGCGGTGGATATAAGCCCCATAGTCGCCTTTATTGTATTACAATTGCTGATTAGTCTAATCAGGATGATCTAGCAATGTAGCTAGTGCTAGGGTTTGGTAGAGAAACGAAGGAGTACTACGATGCCTCTCACTTCAACCGATGTCAACAATGTCAGTTTTTCCGTTGACCGCAAGGGCTACAACGTCGACGAAGTAGACGTGTTCCTCGAGCAGGTTGCGTCGAGTATCGACGAGCTTATGGCGCAGATCGACAGCCTCAACGGTCAACTTCGTTCTGCCGAGAAAAGCGCGGCTGCGGCGCCTGCAAGCGTGGATGGGCAGGCCGTAACCGTCGCCGAGCTCGAGCAGCGCGATTCTCGCATTGCGGAGCTCGAAGCCCAGGTGGCTGAGCACCGTGCAGACGACTCTGCCATTGCGCAGGCGCTCATTATCGCGCAGCGTTCCGCCGACGAGATCATGGCGAACGCCAACAAAGCCGCCGATAGCACTAAGCAGGATGCCGAAGACGAAGCGCAGCGCATTCTGGACAAAGCCAACGCCGAAAAGGCGCGTGTTATTGAAGACATTCATAAGCTTGAAGCCGAACGCGAGGAGGCGCGCGCACGTTATTCCAGCATGCTCAACGATTTCATTGCCAGTTCCGAAGATATTCTTGGCGAACTGGAGGCGCATGCCCGTCGTGGCGGTTCCCGCATCAGCAGCTACATCAACACTGATTCCGGTGAGCAGTCTATGGATTCTGGCTACGAGGAAGTGTCGAGCATTTCCGCTGCTACGTATACCACGCCCACGGTCGGCGGCGCTCCGGCACCCGCTGCCCCCACGCCCTCCAAGGTCGAGAAGGATTTCTCTGGCTTCGGCGACACTGACGATGGGTTTGATGTAGACGACCTCGACTAATCGGGTTCCGCCGTTCTTCCGAACGGCGGAACGCACACACCATTCGACCTGACGTTGCGCGCGCATCTGGCGGCACGCTAGCCCCTTGTTCGGCTTGGCCCGCAACCGTTGTACGGGCACTGCGCCGAGAGCGGGGCTATCGCACTCG
>JAFUBE010000295.1 GCA_017460365.1 Eggerthellaceae bacterium | reverse complement strand
TGGGTCTGGCAGTAAGTGGGGCAGCGGGGCGGTTCCGCCGCAGGGGCGGCGTGGCGCGCATTAGGCGGATGATGCCATCGCCGCACGCTGCCATCCGCCGAGCGCGAAACCCCCGTCTCCGCGTGTTGTTGGCGCGTCAGGGCTGATTTGGTACAGTATCATTCATGAATACTCTGAACACACCCGCACCTAGCCCCGAGCCCGATTCGCCGAACTCGCCGGTGTGGACGCCGTCCCAGTTCAAAGGCGCACGCAAGGCAAAGGCGCGTAAGAGCCAGCCGCTCGAAGACTACTCGCTTGGCGAGACGATCGCCAACGCGGTATCCACCGGCGTCGGAGCGGCGCTCGCCATTGCGGGGCTCGTCATACTCGTGGTCATGGCCGTGCTGCACGGCGGCGGCGTGCGCCTGCTCGCGGCGCTCGCGTTCGGCGTGCCCATGCTGCTGGCGTTCCTCATGTCCACGCTCTATCATGCGCTTCCGCAGGAGCTGCCCAAGCGCGTCTTCAAGGTGCTCGGCCACGACTTCGTGTTCCTATACATCGCGGGCGCGTTCACGCCGTACTGCGTGCTCGTGCTCGGCGACGCTGTGGGGTTTACCATCCTCGGCATCGAGTGGCTGTGCGCGTTTGCCGGCATTCTGATCGAATCGATCTGGCTCAGCCGTCCGAAATGGGTGCCGCTCGTGCTGTGCGTCGCGATGTGCGCCTTAGGCCTCACGCTTGCGCCGACGCTCATGGGCGCGCTTCCCGCTGCGGGGTGGTGGCTGCTCGTTGCCGCCGTGGCATGCTTCGCAGTTGGCCTCGTGTTTTACCTGTTCCGCAAAGTTCCGTACCTGTGGTTCGTGTCGCACCTCGTCATGCTGGCGGGTTCGGTTTGCCTGTTCCTGTCGGTCGTGCTGTTCGTTATTTAGGGGTGCAACATGGCCAAGGAAGGCGATAAACAGGGCTTTTTCGGGGGTTTGAGAAGCGCGTTCGGGCGCAGCCGGCGCCAGGTGTCGGAAGAGGAGATCAAAGAGCTCGTCGACGACAACGAAGAGCTGCTCGAAGACGAGAAGCGCATGATCGGCGAAATCCTCACGCTCGACAAGCTCACCGCAGCCGATATCATGCAACCGCGTGTCGACGTCATTGCCGTGGAAAGCGCCGAATCGGTGCGCGCAGCACTCGAGCGCATGCGCGGAACCGGCTATTCCCGCTTGCCCGTGTACGAGGAAGACCTCGACCACGTCGTCGGCATCGTGAAGTACAAAGACCTCGTTCCCGCCGTGCTCGACGGCGACACGAGCGGTACGGTCGACGCGTTCATGCACGATGTGCTGTTCGTTCCCGAAACGAAAGACCTCTTCCCCCTGCTTTCCGAGATGCAAACGAATCGGCAACAGATGGCCATCGTGGTTGACGAGTACGGCGGCACCGATGGTTTAATAACCGTTGAGGATATTGTGGAAGAGATCGTCGGCGAGATCATCGACGAAACCGATTCCGAGGCGCCGTACCTCACGCCGCTCACCGAAGACGAATGGCTCGTCGATGGGCGCTTGGCGGTGAAAGACGCGGTCGAGCTCGGCTGGCCGGTTGCCGAATCGGACCGCTACGACACGATTGCGGGGTGGCTGATCGATACGGTCGACGTCGTTCCCAAGGTGGGCGACGAGTTCGTGATCGATGGGTTCAGGTTCAAGGTGCGCACGATGCGCCGTCGGCGCATTCAAACCTTGCAGGTGGTGCGCATGTCAAGCCCTGCTTCCGTGGGGGCGGAAGGCGCCGAGCCGTAACGAAGCGCTCTTCCCGGTGAATGTTGAAAGGCTGGGGTGGCGACGCAGCTGACAGAGAAGCGCTTGTATCGTTCGCGTGATGATGCGTTCGTGGGGGGCGTTTGCGCTGGGATTGCCGAATACTTCGACCTCGACCCCATCGTGGTGCGCATCTTAGCGGTGCTGCTGGCGGGGCTTACCCTGGGCGTCGCTGGAGCGGTGTACATCGCGCTGTGGGTGCGCTTGCCGCGCGAGCCCGAAGCACGCACTCCCTACGACGTGCTGCCCGAAAGCGCCGAATCGTCTGCGTTCGGGTGCGTCGATTGCGCCCCCGCTTCCCTGAAAGACGACGGGCATCCTGCGAGCAGCCTCCCCCTGGTTGCGCGGCTTGCCGTGGCGGCGGGGCTCATGCTGTTGTTCTTGGCGGTCGCCATCAACGTCGCGCCGCTTCTGCCGGGTACCCAATGGTGGCAGTTCTGGCCGCTCGCGGCCCTCATGGGCGGGTTGTGTCTCATCGTGATCCCGATACGCACGAGCTTCGAGGCCGCCTGGCATGCGCTCGGCATCGTGCTTACGTCGGTGTCGGCTTCCATCCTGCCGATGACGCTCGGCATCATGTCGTGGAACACGGTTCCGGCGGCGCTGCAGCTCTTGTGGCCCATCGTCGTGCTCGGCGTGACACTGTTCGCGGTCGGTATCATCCGTCACATCGACGCCCTTGTTGTCGCCGGCGCCTTCTGCATCGTAGCGTTTTGCCTGATGGCGCTCACGTTCTGCGTTGTCCCCGGTCATCTGGAAACGCTTTGGTTCCAAAGCCCGACCGGCCGCTCTTTCAAGATCACCGTTGTTCCGTGATGCCTGCCAGTAGCAGGTGCCCCACTCACCGCCAGACCCAACGCGGCGCAGCTCCGCGAAACTACCCCACTTACTGCCAGACCCAAAGTGG
>JAFUBE010000294.1 GCA_017460365.1 Eggerthellaceae bacterium | reverse complement strand
ATGGATGACAAAGATTTGTCGATGCTAGTAAACTTAATTAATGAAGATTACTATGTCTCGCCGGTAAACGGGAAGAGATACGAGATTAAATCTAAGAAGTTGCTAGAAGATTCAGAGGGCGAGCCACCAAGAGGATAAGATAATTATTCGCCTACATAGCCGGAGACGGAAGCGGTCGGCATGGCGGCGGCAACGGCAGAATCGTTAGCGGCAGCGATGGAAGTAAGGCGAGCTTTTTCTACGGCGAGATCTTCTTTTTCGGCGGTAAGCTCGGCAATTTCTGTGTCTAGCTCGTTTAGCTGATAATCATACGAAGTGGCTTTGGTGCCTTGGGTGAGGTAAATCATACCCATAACAGTGATGAGCATCAGGAACATACCAATAAGACTAATTGGGCCGAGGCTTCTGCCTTCGTGCTTAACAGTATTGCGGTTGCGTGTCCAGAGTTGGAAAAACTGCAGCTCGCACGCTTGAAAGAAGAGCTCGTCTGGTCGTACGAGAACAGCGCCTACTACAAGCGCGCGTGGGACGAGGCAGGTGTCGACCCGCACATCACCTCGCTGGCCGACCTCGAGAAGTTCCCCTTCATCAACAAGCAGACCGAGCGCGATTGCCAGGGCGTGGGCAGCTTCTTCGGCGAGCTGTGCTGCGTGCCCGAAGACGATGTGGTGTACATGGCCACGAGCTCGGGCTCGACGGGCGTGCCCACGATGTCGCCGTTTTCCCAGCACGACTTCGACGAGTTCATGCATGCCGAGGCGCGTCTGTTCTGGCAGACCGGAATGCGCCCGAACGACCGCTATCTGCACGGCATGAACTTTGCGCTGTACGTCGGCGGCCCGTGCGTCATCGGCGCACAGGAGCTCGGGGCACTCGGCATCTGGGTGGGTGCCGTGCCCAGCGACCGCCTGCTCTGGGCCATGAAGCACTACCAGCCCACGCACTTCTGGTCGAGCCCGAGCTACGCGTGGCTGCTCGGCCAGAAAGCCATCGAGAAGGGCTACGACCCCAAGGTCGACTTCGCGAACCTGCGCACGAGCATCAACTCGGGCGCGCCGGGCGGCTCAATCGAAACCACCCGCAAGGCCATCGAAGACATCTGGGGTGCCAGCGTCTACGACTTCTTCGGCCTGTCCGACATCTACGGCGCCTGCGCCGGCATGTGCGAATACAAAGACGGCCTGCACATCATCGAGGACCAGATTATCGTGGAAGTGGTCGACCCGGTCACGCATGAAGTGCTGCCCGACGGCGAAAAGGGCGAGCTGGTCTACACCACGCTGACCAAGCGCAGCCGCCCGATGATCCGCTTTGCCACCGGCGACATTGGCTGGGTCAACCGCGAGAAGTGCCAATGCGGTCGCACGCATGCGCGTATTTACATCAGCGGCCGCAAGGACGAGATGTTCATCGTCAGCGCGGTCAACGTGTTCCCGAGCGATATCGAGCACGTCGTGCGCAAGGACAAGGGTCTGACCGGCGAGTACCGCATCCGCGCCTACGACGAGAACCACACCACCAAATCCGAGGTGTCCGT
>JAFUBE010000293.1 GCA_017460365.1 Eggerthellaceae bacterium | reverse complement strand
CCTGCGGAAAGCCCCGAGGGCCAATCCCAGCAGGTGCTGGAACAATCGCCCGAACCGGAACCCCAGCCCCAGCTCCAGCCCCAGCTCCAGCCCGCCCCGGCTTCGAAGCCGGCGGCGACCCGCGTGCCCGCGCACGAGGCCCCTCCCGTCGACTACGCGGCAGCGTACGCGAGTGCCGTCGCGGCGGTCGACGCGGGGCTGTTGTCGTTCGAGCGGCAGGAAGTCGTCCGCAACGCGTGCAACCGGCTCGGAATAAGCTCGCTGCTCGTTCGCGAGACGTCGAACATCCATTGGGTCACGGCGCTCGACGGCGTGTTCGACGAGGAGCGCGCGCATGCCCTGCTCATCGCCGGAGGCCGAGCGTTCCTTCACACCGATTCCCGCTACGTCAACGCGATCCGCACGGGTGCGGCGCGCATCGGCAGCGACGTGGTCGTGAGCGAAGAGCGCACCGGCCACCCCCAGTTCGCCTACAACGTGCTCACGCAGAACGGCACGGCGCCCATGATGGGAAAGCTCGGCATCGAGGACACGATCACCTACGCGGAGTTCGTGAAGATGGTCGAGCGTTTCAAGACCGACGCGCTCGCGCCGACGAGCGAGGTCGTGCTGGGCCTGCGCGCAGTGAAGGACGCCGGCGAGATCACGCGCCTGAAGGCCGCGCAGGCGGTCACCGACGCGGCTTTCGCGCATATCGTCGACTTCATGCGCCCGGGCATGACCGAGCGTGAGGTGCAGCTCGAGCTCGAGGACTTCATGGTGCGCCACGGAGCGCAAGGCCTCTCGTTCCGCTCGATCGTCGCGACGGGCCCGAACGGCGCTGACCCGCATGCGGTTCCCGGAAACGCGCGCCTCGAGGCCGGGCAGTGCGTCGTCATGGATTTCGGCGCAAAGGCGTACGGCTACTGTTCCGACATGACGCGCACGGTGTTTTTGGGGCGGCCCGCAGGCGCGATGGCCGCTGCTTGGGAGACGCTGCGCCGCGCGAACGAGACGGTCGAGTCCGTGCTGAAGCCGGGCATGACCGGCGCTGCCGCGCACGAGCTGGCCGAGCGCATCCTCGAAGAAGGCGGGTTCGGCGGCTGCATGGGCCATGGTCTCGGACACGGAGTCGGACTTGACGTGCACGAGCTTCCCACGCTGAACCCACGCAACAAGCAACCGCTCGTTGACGGCGACGTGGTCACGGTGGAGCCGGGCATCTATCTACCCGGCAAGTTCGGCATGCGTCTCGAGGACTTCGGCGTCATCACGAACACCGGCTTCGAAGTCTTCACGCAATCTACCCACGAGATGGTTATAATCTAACGGTTCCGTCGGCCTTGCGGCCGTCGGGCTAGTAGTCCGTTGCGCGGGCCTGTGGCATTCGCACCACAGACCCGCTCACTACGTTACCTGACAAGAAGGGTGTAAGCGCGAGGAGGAACCACCGTGGCAATTTCAACGGCAGATTTTAAGAACGGCATGTGCATCGAGTACAACGGCAAGCTGTGGACGATCATCGAGTTCCAGCATGTGAAGCCGGGCAAGGGCGGCGCGTTCGTCCGCACGAAGATGCGCGACGTGAAGACGGGCCGCGTTGTCGACAACACGTTCAACGCCGGCACGAAGTTCGACTCCGTTCGCATGGAGACGCGCAAGATGCAGTACCTGTACAACGACGGCGCCGATTACAACTTCATGGACAACAACACCTACGAGCAGGTGGCGCTCGGCGCCGACATCGTGGGCGACGTCGCGAAGTGGCTGAAGGAAAACGACGAGGTCTCGCTGCAGTACGCCGGCGACGAGCTGATCGGCATCGAGCCGGCCATGTTCGTCGAGCTGGAAGTCGCCGAAACCGAGCCTGGCTT
>JAFUBE010000292.1 GCA_017460365.1 Eggerthellaceae bacterium | reverse complement strand
CATGGAATGCCTTCATGCCGGAAAGCAGCAAAGCCGTGCGAAAATCGACCTCCACGCTGCCGACGGGCTCGTTCAGCCGTTCGATATCGCTTCCCACCAGCGAAAACGACCATAACCTATGGAAATCGAGGCATTCGCGCCGCACGTCGAGCAACACGTCCTCGACATGTTGGCCTTCCCTCACCCCACCGACAACCGTGACTGCATTCGGCGTGTCGAAACACCGGAACCGAATCGTGCACGCATCGCGCGCATCGTCGTAGAAAACTTGGAAGTCTTTCGAGAAATCGGGCATGTCGTCACCGCGATGCATGGCTTTCCGCATCGCCCGCATGCGTGCTGGCATGCGTCTCGACGTCGCCGACGTGCGCGCTCGCATGCGATTCGGCATCGCTGGCATGGGTTACCTCATCGCCTGTTTGCCCTGCAGGCGCGAAAGCCGGAGCCTCGTAATCGTTGTGACCTCGGTCGAGTTCCCGAGCCTTAACGTATATCCCGTTCAACGAGGCGTGGGATACGCTGTCGACGCATTCGGACACGTGCTTAGTTTCCCGTGACCATGCCGGGGCCGATTGTGAACACGAGGCTGAGAACGATGATGACGATGACGAACACAAACGGCACCACGAAGCGGAAGCCGACCGACTTGTTCGCCTGCTTCTGCGCGAGACGGCGCTGCTCCCTCATGATCTGCTCTTCTTCTTGAGCCTTCTTCTTGGCAATGGAGTTCGCCGTCGGCTCATGCCGAGCAGCGGCGGCCTGCGCTTTCGTCATCTTTTGCTTTGCCACAGCGGACTCCCCACCTGCTTTTTCGAGCTTGCATTATAAGTCTACAGCGGCCTTCCGTCGACTAACACGCCCGTGACGAGGTACCGGAAATCATCTTTCGCCGGACGCGTGCAGGTTGCCAATTGCAAGATGCGGTTCTTGCCGGCAACGAGGGAATCTCCCGGCCGGACGTTTTTCGTCGACGAGTCGGGATTGGCCACGTAATCGAAGTACGCTTGCGCAACGCCCTTCACGTTGAAATCCCTGCCATCCAGAACATGCAGATTCGGGTATACGTATGCGGACACGATTTCGTACTTCAGCACGGCACCGGGGACGAAAACGTACATGTTCGGATGACTGTCGAAAAACGCCTGGTCCTCGAAATTGTGCAACGTGCTGAACATCTCCTCGCCAAGGCCGCTGTACGCCTCGAACGTATGGCCATACACCACCGTCACCGAATCGGCAAACGTGGGGGTGTTGTACGTGTACTGCGAGTACAGCTCGCCAGTTGCCGATTCGTTGCCGAAGATGTCGTGCGTAAGGTAG
Organism: Eggerthellaceae bacterium; assembly: GCA_017460365.1. Lineage (GTDB taxonomy): Bacteria > Actinomycetota > Coriobacteriia > Coriobacteriales > Eggerthellaceae > UBA9715. The sequence continues at coordinate 357 of JAFUBE010000292.1, read as the reverse complement.
AAATCCTCGTCGCCACCGCCTTGCAGCACGGGATGGCTCACATTCGTCCCCGGTACGTACAGCCAAGCGTACACATCGGGATTCGTCGCCTTGGCCTCGGCGAGAACCGCCGGATCCCATTCAAGGCCCTCGACGTCCATGTGAAGCAGCTTGCTGAGGATTCCCGGCTCGGTGGCACCCGCTGCAACAGCGCTTTCACCCGATGCCGCCGATTCACCCTCGGCGGCAAAAGCCGAAGGCGCGGGCGCGAGCAGGGCAAGTAGCACCGCACAAAGCACGCACGCGGCAATGAGCCTGCTGCAATCTTGGGGCCGGTTCGTATCCTGAAGAGCCATTGCCCTCACGAGCACCACCTGT
>JAFUBE010000291.1 GCA_017460365.1 Eggerthellaceae bacterium | reverse complement strand
TGAAGCCCCGCACCATGAGGTTGAGGGTCTGTATCGTCAGCTTCTCCATGCGTCCCGCCATTCTACACGAAGAGCTGCGACACGCCCTGCAGGCCTGCTACCCGATGCCCCTGTTGATCTGGGCGTGGAACCCGCTGGGGTTAAGCCTCTCCGCGTAGGCCGCCTCGACCACGGCCTTCCACTGCTCGTCCGTCAGGCCACCCTTGGTCTCGACCGACGCGGCGACGAATGTCGCCTTGGCGCTGTACATGCGTTTGCCCGCCTTCGCGCCCGTTAATGCTTCGCCTTTCTTCGCGGAGCACACGACACCGTCCGCGGCCCCGCACACGCACCGGCGTCTTCACGCGTACAACGAAATCAATGGCTCGAAGTCTGATTCGAATTCCCGGTGACTCATCCATGTGAATTCATAGTCAATTGGGCAGTCAGGAATTGTTTTGCCCGGGAGCTATCAGCTTGGATGTGAGCAGGTTGACCCGACTTGCTGCCTGCAAAAAGCCCACGTGTCGCATCAGCGTCTACTGATGACGGCTGCGCGCTCCGCCGGATTACTTCAGTTTCTTGCTGAGATGCGAGTAGCTTGTTACCGGATGCATTTTTACAACCTTCGAACCGATGGGCAGACCCGAGTATTCGGCAAACCTGTATTGGCCGATTGACGCGTCAACGACGAGACACAAATACCTATTGCTTCCGTTTAACGAGTAGACGAGATAATGGTAGAGATTCTTATACCTGTATATCTGTCCGCCCTGCATCCAGAAGTATCCTCTATACGCTGCATTCTTCTTTCCGGCAACGTACTGATATACGTGGCAACGATCCCCCTCCACGCTGCCGCTTCCATTGTGCTCCTGAACCAGCAATACGGGATAGCCGCATCCGCTGATTTTGGAAATCGCATACCAGCTTTTATTGTATCGATATGCCTTTCGGTAAGGCTTGAGCGCTTTCTTATAAACGGTTTTCACCTTCTTCTTGAGTGCCTTGCTCATGCCCGATGCTTGGATATCGACCTTTTTGTTCGAGGGTGATTCCTGCTCGGTTACCGAGGCGACCTCCAAATAAGAGCTGTTACCGCCATTCTCGGCCAACGCGACCTCCGGACCCAATGCTACAACGAGCATGACTACAAGGTTCACGGCAATAAGAAACGAAAAACCCTTTACCAGCGGCGAGGCATGCCCGCAAGAGGCAGGCGAGGAGATTACCGACAGACGTCTCCAGTGTTTATGCATGACAAACTCCTATCCACACAGCGACGACCGACACCGTCACCGAAACCCAACCTCATTTTCGCAAATTCGCAAGAAGATTAACATCGTCCCATCCCCATGGTAATCTTGCCACGTGCAAACCGCTTGACGGACACCTATCATTTGCTGTCATTCCAGGCGCGAGCGGGACACTTGCTTCCTGCTGTTTAGCGAAGCAGCCCCTCAGATGATCGCCGATATGGCGGCCCCTATTACGAGCATCGCAGCGAGCGAGCGACAACCGCCATGCTGTACACACCCACCCTGCAACCCCACAACGCCCATGGGCCCCGCCATCCAAAACCGTACCACGCCAAGGCGGCTGACAGCAAAGCCGTGCACACGGCGCATAAGACTAATTGAACCTGATGCTAACAGCAGCTCAAACAATATCAGCTCAGTAATCGAACGATAGATTATATGCTGGAAGCTCGGCTCACAGTTGACACCAAGCGATGATTTACAAGACGTAGAAATCGAAAACCTTGCCATCTGGATCGCCAGGAACGTTTCCGCTGGTAAAAGTGGCATATTCATCCATCAGACCTTCAACGCTCTCGTTATTTATGGTGGCATCCTTCTGAGGCGCCTGAGGCAACCTGGAAGTGTTGAAAGCGCAAAGCGTTAGGGAGTAAACGGGGGCAGCATCAGTGACCTTTGCGCACCGCACAGTAATAATCGTATCACCAGCCCTGCCATAACCAAGGAAATCTGTAGCTGTTGACTTGCCAGACGGCTGCCATCTTGCAATCTGAATTTCATCGATTGTAGGTCCACCAAGAATGCCCTTAGTATATGTTGCTACCTGCTCGCACGACATGGCGTCATCGTTTATGTATTCCATGAGCAATACGCTCTCAGGAAGGAGCCCCTCTTGTAAATCCTCTTTCGCTAGCGTAACAGACATTGTAGACGTATGCGCATTGCCGAAAACCAAATTGACGAGGAATGGCGCTGGTTCGGTTAGCTCGATTAGCTTATTTAGATTGTTCTGGTTACCTGAACTTACGTCTATCCCTGGAATTGAATTTAAATCCTTCATCGTGTCGTCGTCTTTGACATAGACGGAGTTTAGCGGTCTGACATGACCGAAGGAATATCCGCCCAAAATATCGAGCACGTATTCGCTTGTGCCTTCAACCAACTTGACGGGATTTACGCCTAGAGCTTCCGCCCCCTTGCTCATTCTTCCCGTGAGACTATCCGCCAAAGAAGCTGTAGCACCATCAGCTGAATTAGCTTCTGCAGTTGCGTTTGTGTTAGTATTGCCGCTGCATGCGAATAACGAAAATGCAACAGCGATCACAGCAGCGAACGCAGCAACGATGTGAATCCTCTTCTTCATGTTTGCAAGGCTCCTTCCGTATCCTTCCCAATATTTGAGATTCTCTACTGATTGAACACCCTTTGTTTAATGAGGCGGATAAATACAAACGAGAGTAGCTTCAGCTCGCAATCGGCTTTCCGAAGGAGCACATAGATTTCCCATGCGTTTAATGTTCAGGCGCTTGGCTTTCCTGCCGCTGCTCGACCTGCTGCGCTTGCGTGCCATTCTGCTCACCGTCCATGGATCGCATCCTTTCGTTCAATCAGTGATTAGGAATTCATTTTCTGTAATAGGTAACGCCATCGAGCACGATATCGTTTCCGCTCTTGCGGTAGTCAAACACGATGGAGCCGCTATTCGTGCTTGTGTAGAACCTGCTAATCCAGAAGAAATCGTCTTCTGTTGGCTCGTAGTACAGTTTATTGCCAGATATCCTATAGGGGCTCATGTCTGTGTCGTACACGCTGCCCGCAATGTGTTTTATCGACATGTTGCTGCCCCAAACCTCAACGGTCCCCCCTTGGCCGATCGAGGTCGTTCCATATGTTGCAGAGTAGGTTCCGTTGGGGATGTCGCCATGCGGGATCGCTACGGCGATGACACCAGCACCGCCCGCTACCACGACCGCTGCTACTATCGCCGCAAGCGCTGCCTTCGGCAGCGAAAGCAAGAATGTGGTCGCCAATGAAATTATCCCCGCAAGTGAGCTCGCGGGCCGCGCTGAAACCGAATCTGCCTGCTGAGACGCTACGCCAGCGGCCGCTTTGGAGCTGTTCGCAGCGCCATGCGCGGAAAGCAGCTTTGCCCCGCATTTCCCGCAGTATGCCGCATTTGCAGGAACTTCGCTGCCACATTTGGGACAATACATCCGCTTCGCCCTCTCGCTGTTATATCGTGCGTCTCGCGCCGATGCGCCACGTCTTCTTGCAATAGAGCCCGTAAAGGAGCGCTATCAGGACAACGAGCAAACATGCTCCGCCGGTGACGATTTGAACAATCCGCATGTTATCTACCTTTTGAGCAGCGGAATTGGCGGTCGCCTGGTATATGTCGTCATAATTGCCGTCGCCGTCGTTGTCGACCCGAAGAACCGACAAATCGCCGGTCTCGGCGACGGCCGCCGCTCTCGTCTTGGGGGAGATAGACACGTTCTCGAAACTTCGCATGTCGGAATACGAGCCCTGCTGGTCGACGAAACCGATCGTGTAATCCATCGTTCCCGTGCCGGTGCCGGCAATTTCTATAACGTAAGATTGCCCCTCTTTCAAGCGGAGCACCTTTACGGGGTCTTCCGATTCGCCATCGAGATATGCGAAGGTGAGGGATCCGAAATCGCTTCGCGTATTCAAGCTCGCCGAGCTCGAGTCGAGCGTGCCTGTGCTAGTCGCAACTCTCACATCGACAGGGCATGCAATGCGAACATACATGAATTTTGTGCCATTCAGCGCGTCGGCGACGTCACCGAAGAAGTAGCGGAGCTGGTTGGCATCGTCGATTTGGTAGTAGCAGCCGTCGCTTGCTATCCGCTCGAGCACGCCCGCCCCCTCCGACGTGCTTTGATAGAACCCGAGCGTGTATATGAGCACGCCTTTGTCCTTAATGCTCTGGGCATACTCTACAAGCTCGTCGCCCATCTTGCCGTCAGTGGCTTCGCCGTCGCTCATCAGCACAATGATGCGCCTATCAGCAGAGCTGTTCATTACCTGCTCGTAGGACAAGCGCAGGCCATCCTCGATGTTCGTGCCGCCATCTGAGTTAAGGTTTCTTATCTTTCGCCTGAGCGCGTAATGCGACCCCCGGTAGGCATTCTTTTCGTCTTCGCCGGCCCATGCCAAATCCCACCATGACATATCCGCCACTGAGGCTTCTATGGCAGAATCGTATTCGAGATTCGCCGCGTCGCTGTAGCTCACGAGGCTTATCGAGGCATTCGCACATGCGTTATCGGTTACGGTCGACTCGATGAACTTTAGCGCCGCAATCTTCGTTTGCTTGAGGGGGTCGCCATCCATGCTTCCGGAGACATCCAATGTGAGGGCGATGCCCCTCTCTGCGTCATCCTTAAGCGAAATCGTCTGCGAGTCGTAGTATTTCCCGAAATCGGAGCCGTTGGCCTTTGCCGCTTCGATCTGGTCTATCATGGCCTGGACGCAGTCGGCGTATGCTTGGGCACCCTTTTGGTTCGGGTGGATGGAATATGCGCTTGCGGGCGCCCGCTTTATGTCTTTAACCAAGTCTTGGTTGCCAGCCTGATATAGAATGACCTTGTTTATATATTCCTCTGTCGAGTATGCCTCATGGCTGAAAAACGCCTCCGCGACAACGACGACGTCGATGTTCGTT
>JAFUBE010000290.1 GCA_017460365.1 Eggerthellaceae bacterium | reverse complement strand
CGTGTGGGGCGCATTCCAGGGCGTTGTCGCCGGAAGCGCCATCGCGTTCGGGGTGCAGCTCGTAAGCGCGATTTTCCTGCGACGTGCGTGTTGCGGCTGGATCTGCCCGGCAGGCGGTTTTCAAGAGCTTGAGGCGCAGGCGGTCGAAAAGCCCAGCAAGCCGGGCAAACGCAACATGGTGAAGTGGGTCATCTGGGTGCCCTGGGTCGCCTCCATCGCCGCGGGGTTCATCGTGGCCGGCGGCGTTTCGCACGTCGACCCGCTCTTCCACATCGACGGCGGCATATCGGTATCGTCTCCTGGCGCGATGGTGATCTACCTCATCATCGTAGCGCTCTTCTTCATCCCCAACCTGTTCCTGGGACGACGCGCCATGTGCCATTGCATCTGCTGGATGGCACCGTTCATGATCATCGGCGAGAAGCTGGGCGCAGCCCTTCACGCACCGCAATTGCACGTTGCCGCCGACCCGTCGAAATGCGTCTCGTGCGGGCTATGCGAAAAGGCCTGCCCCATGAGCCTGCCCGTGAGCGCGCTGCTTAAGGACGGCGCCATCACGCACTCCGAATGCATCCAATGCGCCGCTTGCTGCGATTCCTGCCGCAAGGATGCGCTCAAACTGGAATTCGGACCAATCGCGCGACGCGATGCCATTGCACAACCTGCAAGGCCGAAGGCGTCGGCGCCGTCAGAACTCGCCTCATTCGAGCCGAGGGATAATCTCCCCCGCACCCCACGCTTCGTTGATCGGATCGTAGAGGTTGATGAGCAGCCCGCGGTAGTCGGGGCACCATGCGTCAAGGTAGGCAGTCATCTCGTCCACTTTAAAACACGCGAGGAACTGCGCTTCCTCGAGAAGCTGCGCCAGCCACGCCTCCACATAATCGAGCCCTTTGAGCTGCTCGGATAGGGGCTTGCTCAGGGGATAGTCGATGCTTGCGGGAACCTCGTGCGCGGCGAAGAACGTGTCATAAGTTTGCGGCAACCCGCCGATGCTCGCCAGGGTGTCGCGCAGCGCGATATTGCGAATCGGCGGCATGATGGCGATGGCACGTTGCCAGAGCGCCATGACGCCGGGGATGCGCGACTCGAGCTCGCATCGTTTTTGGGCCCATATGGCCACGATGTCATCCGACGCGAGAAGGCCCAGCGTCTGTTGCGCCGTTTCGTCAGCAAGGCCCAACACGTACTGGGCCGACTCGGCTAGCTCGCGCCCCTCGAGCTCTGAGACGCTCGATGACTCGCCGCAAGTGAAAAGCGTGCAGATATGGTTCATGAGCTTGGCGAAACCCCTCATGGCCTTCTCGTTTGCAGCTGATTCGACGATGCTCAGCACATCACTCATCGTCGTCCTCCCATCGCTCGCCGCACCATCCGTCCGCCGTTACGTCATCATGCCATTCATCGGGGTCCCAGCGATAAACGTTGCCGTCGTCGTCGGCGATCTCGTACGTCGAATAATCAAGTCGCCTCGCAAGCGACGCGCTCGTCAGCGCTGCGGCAAGGCCAACGGCCCCAGCGGCATCGCCGTCGAACGCATCCGAAAGCAACTCGAGAATCTCGGCGTCGGT
>JAFUBE010000032.1 GCA_017460365.1 Eggerthellaceae bacterium | reverse complement strand
CGTAAACTTGGGGTATGAACACGCGATACAAAGAATGCCTGGGCGAAGTGCTGTCGGAGAAACGACGGTTGGCGAACATCAACAAGAGCCAGCTGTGCCTCATGATCGGCGTGAGCCGACTCACGATCCGCAAGATCGAGAACGGCGAGGCGAACCCGACAACAGACATCTTGCTGCGCTTTTCGCAGGGCGTCGGCATATCCCTTGCCGAAGTGTTCAGCGAGTGCGAACGGCGCATGGCACAGCTTCCCGAAGACGAACTGGACGAACCTTACGTCCTCATGCAAGGCTGACGACGTCGGAAACCGACGCCCCGACGGGCACGAGGGATGACCGTGGCCACAGGTAAATCGGCCTCCGTTGCAACTCCCCACATTTTTCCGCCCCTGCCGGCGCTACGCCGGCGCAAGGGAAAGCCTGCTTGCAAGGTGCAGTTATCAGCGCAGAAATGATAACTATAGTGACCATTCCGAAGCAAGTATATCTCAATAGGTAATCAAAATTACCATATTGGAAATTCTGATTACCTTTGTTACTTCATTGCTCCATACACTGGAACTATGAACAACGCCTACAAACAATGCCTGGGAGAAGTGCTTGCCGAGAGGCGAAGGGCCGCGAAGATCAACAAGCGTCAGCTCAGCATGATGGTCGGCATCAGCCGTCTCACGATTCGGAAAATCGAGAACGGCGACACCAATCCCTCAATCGATGTGTTGTTGCGCATGACTCAAGGCATGGGCGTGCCCTTCGCTGATATCGTGGCCGAATGCGAATCTCGTCTGCGCGCTTTGCCTGAAGACTCGCTCGACGAGCCCTATGTCCTAACCCCGTAGGCACGACCTCTTGATCGCCACCATTCCGATCGCTTTTCAAATGCCAACTGAATTCGCATCGTTGCTGTGCGATAATCGGAAAGTCATCTCAACTAAACATGCGTATTCGTCGTCAGCGCGCCATGGCGTGAGGGCACCTGCGTATGGACTGGCGCATGGCTTCGTTATGCACAGGTTGGGATGTCACCTAGTGGGCGCCCTCTACCTCTTGCACGCAAGAGGTCGGAAGAATCGGGGGCGTTGTCATGGATTACGAGAACTCAGATCTATTTGACGAGATAGATTCCGCAGCAGTGGTACTCGGCGGTATCGCCGACGCGCTTTCCATGCGGAGCGCCGTATACGCCGACGACATGCTCGAGATGATCGCGTATGCCGCCAACAACCAAGCGAATGCGCTGAGATCCCTGCTCGAAACATGGGAAACTCTAAGGGATTGATCGCCCGATAACCCTTGCCGGCGGAAATGCAGCGACACGGCTTTCGGGCGCGGTTTTCATAGTAAGCGTAATCGCCTCGAGGCACCAGCTAAGAAAGGGTGGCCTCGATGTGACGGCGCTCGGCATTGCGCCTTATCTCATCGAGCCGTTCCTTCACTTCGATGGGATAATCGTCGATAACGGCAGCCGCCAGCACGAAATCGACGAGAACCTGTCCGGGCTTGCGGCACTGCGTCACCGATTCGTACTTCAAAATGGTCTTCACCATTTCAAGGCTTTCTTCGTCGGGTAGGCGAATCATCAGGTTGTTCCTCATGCGGCGGGCTTTGTCGCTCATCAGCTAACCTTTCCCATTTCCGTAACGTCGAGGCAATTGCGAGTTGCGCGATTACGTCGATGCTCTTCCAGTTCCTTGAATCGGGCGCGGAGCTCTTCGGGATATTTCTCCATGTCGGCCGACTCCATAATGAGCTGCAAAAACGCCTGGCCGCGCGTAAGACCGCGCTGCTTGGCTTCGAACAAGATGATCGTCTTCACCAAGTCAAGATCGGCGGCGCTCGGCAGCGCCCAATTCAGCATGGTTTGTTTCTGATCGGTCATGTTGGCGTATCCTCCATTAAACGGCCACGTACAACTCAGGCGTTTTCGCCGAGGGCTCGCTTCACGATGTCTTGGGCACCGACCCTCTGTATTTCCGCCAGGCATTCGCGCATTTCGTCGGGATACGAATCGATATCGATTGCCTCGTTGACAAGTTCGTATATCGCCTGGCTTTTAGTTCTCCCTCTTATTGCGCTCTCATAGGCTATGATCATGCGCAATTCGAGAAAGTCTTCCTCGTTCCCGAACCTGATTCTGATGCGTTCCGACTTTTTCGCATTCGGAGCTGCGGCACCAACGACCATCGATCATGCGCTCCTCTGAGTTTTGGCGATACCAATCGCATCGGCAACTGCCCGCTCATGTGACTTCTCTCGGATTTCAGCCAGATGATCGCGAATTTCCGGTGGATACGAGTCGATGTCGATTGCTTCACGAACCAGCTGCAATAATGCCTGGTTCAACGTGAGCCCTCGCACGCCTGCCTCGTATTTGATAATCAGCCTGAGAGCTTGCACTCGACCCTTCTCAGGCAAAGAAATATCGAGTGAGTAATCGCTGCGCGCCATTGCAAGCTCCTATCAATCTATCTTAGAAATGGTCAGTTTAGTTACCACTCTTTGACATTGTATCACAGTTGGTCGGACAATCGGGAGGCCACTTCTGCG
>JAFUBE010000289.1 GCA_017460365.1 Eggerthellaceae bacterium | reverse complement strand
TCGCGGAAAGCAACCTTGTCCATGAGCGAGCCTCCGCAACTCGAGCCGCTGCCAGCTGCACAGCTATAGCAAATGGGGTTCGTGCGGATATGGCGCACCGGCAGAGGCTCACTGACGATGTCGCGCACGTTGCGCGCCTCTTCGATGGGCAGCCCGAGCACGTGATTGCATTCGCAGTCGTATAGGCGGCCGTCCCAGTCGACGTTCACCTGAGTGCGGCACATCATATGCGCTACCACGGCACCGTTGTAATTGTCGGCGAGAAGCTTCAGGTAGTAGTCCATCTTTTGCTCACGGTCGAGCCTCGCGGCGAACCGCCCCAGCGTAAAGTTGTTGAACGCATACAGGGCGTTGAATTCCACGCCCTGCGACTTTTTCAGCTGATACGCGTAGAATTCCTCGAGTTCGCGCTGGTCGGGCGGAAGGAAGGGGCCGTCGACGTTGTACACGAGGTCGATCTGCAGCTCCGGGTCGCGCCCATAACCGCGCCCGTTCAGACCGCGCAGCTGTTCGATCACCGACTTGAAGACGCCCTTACCGCGCTGGATGTCGCAGTATTGCTCGTCGTAGTACGGAAGCGAGCAGACGATCTTCACCTTGTCGCGAACGTACACGTCTTTGAAATGCGCAAACTCCGGCTTGGCGAGGATCGTAAGGTTCGAGCGGACGATCACCTGCTCGGCAATCTTGCTCCCCTCGTCGAGGAACCATTCGAGGTTGGGGTTCATCTCCGGCGAGCCGCCCGTGACGTCGAGCACGCGATAACCGCCCGCCTCGAAAGCCGCGAGGCATGCCTCCATCGTCTCGCGCGTCATGACCTCGTCGCGCTTCGGCGAACAGGACAGATAGCAATGGCTGCACGCAAGGTTGCATGCGTAGCCTACGTTCACCTGCATGGTCTCCATCGTGGCGCTCTTCAACAGGTCTCCGTCGTGCACGCGCTCATCGAAAGGCTCGATGCCGAGCTTTTCGCAGCGCGCATCGAGCTCGCGCAAACCGACCTCTTCCCTACCGCAGGAAAGCTTAAGCGCATGCTGGGCCTGCTCGTAGTCGTAACGCCCGATGTGCTCGCCGCGCGGCGCCACGCGGAAATGCGGAGCATAACGACTCTGCGTGAGCATCGTAGCCATGTTTCCGCTTATGGCGACGGGCCGGTCTTTTATGAGCCGCACCTCGTCGGTCAGATCGAAGTACCGACCGTTTTCGGGCAAAGTGCCCAGATACGTGGCCGTTTGTCCGTAATTCTCTTCACGATCCTCCAAATCGGGGGATTTCACGGCACGAACCGTATGGCTGTAGAACGTGGCGCACCCCAGCTTCGTCGCAATGCGGAAATCCCCGATATGCAGCTCTTCGACCGCGACATCGTAGAAGGCCTTCACGCCATAATCGGCGAGCATGCGACGGAAATCCTCGATGTACATGGCACCCGATAAGCACTCGCCGCGCAGAATGGGGTCGTCGTAGAAGCCCTCCGGCACGCGCCTGTCGCAGAAGACGTCGGAGAAGTACAGCTCGCCGCCCGGCTTCAGCACGCGGAACACCTCTTTGAATAGCTGCTTCTTGAACGGCGAGAGGTTCACCACGCAATTCGAGATAACGACGTCGACGCTATCGTCGGCAATCATGTACATGTCTTCGATGAAGCCCTCCACGAACTCCACGTTCGACTCGCCATAGCCGAACGCGCGCATCTGCTGGCTTTCGAAACGGCGTGCGAATTCGAGCTGCGATGGCGTCATGTCGATGCCGATGACATGGCCGGCCGGGCCGGCGAGCTGGCTTGCAACGTATACGTCGCGCCCGGTCCCGCACCCCAAGTCGAGCACGGTCGCGCCCTTAAGCGCCGGCGGAATAGGAGAGCCGCATCCGTAGAAATGAGCGATGATCTCGTCGTCGACGTTCTTCAAGGCGTCGATGACGTACTTCGGCGGAGCAGCCGACGCGCATGCGCAAGCATCGGTGCTCAAATCGTCGCTTCCGCCCAAGATCTCGCCGTAATAGCGGCGCACTTCTTCGCGGATCTTCTCGTCTTCGGTCATATCCCCAGCCTCTCCTACGCGGCATTCGATGCCATGCAATCGGGAGCGACGAAACGCCGCCCTTGGATGCAAATGCGCTTCGTCCTCATCGTGTGACACTTTTCGTCAGACACGATCTGTCATTTTCGC
>JAFUBE010000288.1 GCA_017460365.1 Eggerthellaceae bacterium | reverse complement strand
TTCTCCTTGTATAGAATCAATGTTGACGAAAACAAGAAGCTTACACAACTCCGCGATTCCTTATTGCCGAAGCTCATGTCTGGCGAAATCGATGTGTCACAGATCGAGCTTCCTGCATCTGCTGAGGCGGCTACACAAAGCGCTTGCGGGCAAGTTGCTTCATGTAAGACTGCATGAAGTTCCGGCGGTTCCCGAAGAAGCGTTCGTATGTCTTTGTCTGCTTCCCATTGTCGTAGGCAATGGATGCGCGTTCGACGGTACACACGTAATCTGCCACCTGCAACAGCCTGCGCGCGGAATGGTCAGCCGTGCGGAAATCAGCGACATTGCTTGCGAGCACGAATTCGAGCGCGTCGTGCAAGGCAGCGCTGAGAACCTTCTGCCCGTCATCGTAATAGACCGATATAGAAGCAAATCTTTGGTAATAAGAAAGATGGTCGAAAATGAGGGAGGCCAGATCACGACGTATTCTCGCTTCGAGCTCCTTGCGATCATGAGTCTCTCGCTTGTCGTAGCGCAGGGTGAAGTACTCAACTGGAAGGGACCTTACAAGGCGCGCAAATTGCGTTAGCAGGCGCTTTTTGTCGCCAACGGCTACCTCCTTGTATGATTCGTTCCCATGAAGCAGGTCCTTGCCATGAAATGGCACGTCTGCCAAACCAGCAAGTCTCAGGCGATCTTCGTACGCTTTGATCGGCCCTTCGACATCGACAACGTGCTCATGCAGCACGACGGCGACAATGTACAGCCCTTCAGATAAGTCCTGGTTGCCAGCTTCGTCGATATGCAGATTGAGCCGTTCTTGCAAATACCCTCCAAGATGCAGAAATGGCGAGGTACGAACCTCGCCGTTCTGGAACCTCTGGAACGCAAGCGCCCTTCGGTGCTTGTATTCTCTCACGTTAGCTAGCGAGCACACAAGGGGCAAGACGGGGTTTTCGGGAAAAGGTCATCGGGCAGCCAAATTATCATTTGTCTGCTGATCAACGCGAATCTTGAATCGCCTCGCTGACGAACGCGCCCATTTCCTGCATGGTCGCCTCGTCGAAGTCCATCATGCGCACGGTGTGCGGCTTCGTTTCGCTGACGAGCATCTTCACGTTCGGGTTGTCCGTGTCGTGCATGCGCAGCGAGTACCACGGGTCGCTGTTGCCGTAGATGAACATGATCTTCGCTTCCGAGGCGTCGATCCACTTGGTCACGCCCTCGTAGAACGAGCCATCGTAGGCGAACGCCTGCTGCTGCTCGGGCGTGAACACCATCTTGAACACGAAGTTCTCTTCGTCTTCGGGCTTCACCGTCAGCACGTCACCGAGGCCTGCCGCCTCGCACGCCTGGCGTAGGTACGAGAAGTCGTAGCGGTACTGCCCGTACTGCGAAGCAGCTCCCACGTAGTACGGCCAAGCGGGATGATTCGCCGCCCAGTCGGTGGGGCTTGCCAGGACGTAGAGGAACTGGAGCTCGGCTTCCAGCTTCGCGTTCTTCTCGCTATCGGTCCCCTCGGGCATGGCGAGTACCGCCTTCATGCCCTCGAAGCTCACGTCCATGTCCGGGTTGGAGCTCGTCTCCTGGTTGGACTGCCATTCCTGCACGGCCAGCTCGGCCACGGCCAGGTCGAACAGGTTCCCTGCGGTCACGTACTCGCGGTACACGCTGCCCTGATCTTCGCAGAGCTGCTTGAGCGCGGGGGCCAGGGCGTCCTTGTTCTTCATGAGCTCCACCTGGAACGACGACACCAGGTCGCGGTACTCTTTGGCCTTCTCGGCGCCATACTTCTCGTCGCCGATCTTGGTGTACACGAACTCGTAGCAACGCGGATCATCGCGGCCGGTGCTGAACGGCCCGACGTAGGGCACGTACAGGCCCATGTCCTCGGGGTAGTAGTAGGCGTACGACGTGCACACCTCTCCGCCGCGGCTCGTGCCGGTGGCAACCCACGGGCCGTCGAGGACCTTGGAGAGCTCGGTGTAGATCCGGTGGTAGTCGGCGGCGGCGTTCTCGGACGTCAGGTACTGCCAGCCGTCCGTACCGTCATTCGACAGGCTCGCGGGTCTGGATTGCCCGAAGAAGCGGTGCTCCACATGGATGTAGTTGCCGGAGAGTATAGAGCAAAGCTCATGCGCGTCGTCCATGGCAATTGCCTGGTCGAACAGCAGGTAGCCGTCGGTCTCCATGACGTTCGCCTTGGCGTCCTTGACAATACCGACCTCCACGCGTTGCGGGAACGTGCCGGCCGAAGGGTCCTTGTGGTCGAGCGGCTGCTCGAACGTGACGACGTACTTCTCGGCGTACACCTGCGACCCGCCGACGTCGACCGGATCGACGCTCTTCACGCCGTCGAGAGCCTCAAGCGCTTGCGCCATCGATGACCCGCTGGCGCTCTCAGACGATGCGCTTGCGCTCGTGCTGCTCGCAGACGAGCTGGCGGAGCCGCCGGCGTTCCCACCGCAGGCGGCGAGCACCAGGGTCAGAGCGGCGGCCATGGCCATCACCGTGAATGATTTCAACAATTTCATTCTGTTTCCCCCTCCTTACGACTGGTGAGTGGGGAGTTCTCATCCCCTGTCCTGTTTAATTATGACTAAACTTGTAATATTTATGTAGTTGCCAAAAACCTTTGGCTTCCCGGTCCGGCAGTGAGCCGCCGGTTTTCCAGGAGGTGAGGGCGCCGGCCGCCTGCAGCGTCAATTGTCCAGGTATCGGCCGGAAGCGGCCGGCGCGGCAGATTGTAGGCGAGCGCAAGGCAAATGCTTCCCAGCATCAGCATGATGTCGAGCTGATAATGCCTGATGAGGTCGAGCATTGCGGCCCCTTAATCCAGACGTGTCACACCCGATCGACGCGATTACACGTAGCGCACGGCGGTGCCGTAGGCGAGCATCTCCTGGGTGCCCTCCATGACCGACGAGCTCGCATAGCGCGCGCAGATGATGGCGTTGGCGCCGAGCTGCTGGGCTTCGGCGATCATGCGCTG
>JAFUBE010000287.1 GCA_017460365.1 Eggerthellaceae bacterium | reverse complement strand
CCTGTCCGAGCACCCGTTCGGCACCATCAAGCGAGCCATGGGCGCGGACCACTTCCTCCTGCGCGGCCTGGAGAAGGTGGCCGCGGAGTTCGGGCTGCTGGCGAGCGGGTACATCCTGGCCAGGGCAATCGGGATACTGGGGTTCGACGGACTGATGGGGGCGGTGGCGTAGGGCTGGGGCGGGGAAAGGGCTTGCCCAGATGGGGATCGGCTCCGCGGCGGTCGCCCGCCGGTCGCGCCATCCGAGCTGCTCGAAAAATTCCACCTGGTATTTGAAAGGGCCGTTCAATCCAGTTTTTACACAGTCTGAGGGCGGGGTAGAGCAGCTGCTTGAACAGCGACATCCACAGCGCCGCCATGCCGACTACGGGTGCGGCCGATCTCAGTCGCGAAGGTGCCGCGCTCAAAAGGTTATCTTTAGATAACTTATCCATGCGCACCATTGTAACCGCAGAAAACCGCAGGTTGCATGCGCGTACCCAATTCTCGTACCCAATTATTGGGTAAATCGCGCAAAAAGTTAGCAAATTCAAACTCAAAACCATCCACACAAAGTATCGCTAAGTTAACATCACGCATGCTTCAATCGTGCGCGGCCGCCGCCGGCATTCGCGCGTCCAACCAAGAGGAGGAGAGAACATGTCAAAACGTTTCTCGGGGCTGAAGTCATTCGGCTCCAAAGCGGTCAGCGTGATCGCATCCGGCGCGCTTGCGCTATCGCTCACGCCGGCCATCGCGCTGGCGAACACGGCCGACTTGCAAGCGCAGTCGGTCGACCTGTCGACGCAGCACTACGAGTACAGCAACAAGTCCGGGCTCGCCATCGGGAACCAGAACGGCGACTATCCGGCCGGCCAGTGGGTGCAGACCGCCGCTCAGGCGAAAGCCGGCACCTATATATACAAAGGCTACGCGCACGGCGATAACGCCCACTACGGCACCTACAGCCTCTACACCGAGCTCACCGTGAAGAACAAGGTCCTCACCGGTATCAACATGCGCAGCGGCGTCGACACGTTCTTCGGCAAATGGGGCATGTACAGCCCGCATAGCGACGGGTGGGTGGTTGACGGTTGGCTGCCCGACGGCGTGAACCTGAAGGTCGACCGCACGACCGACGCCGCCGGCAACCCCGTGCTTACGCCCGTGCTGTCGGGGGCCGACGCTTACGGATCGAGCGTGAGCGGCGTGTACCTCGAATCGACCGATGGCGTGAACCTCAGCAAGGCGTACACCCAGACCACTACGACCACGAATCGCAGGACCGGCGAGAAAACCACATCGACCGCCGAAACCGACAAGTTCGCAGTCGATAGCGCCGACAACGCTGCCGATTACGGCGGATGGGCCGACGGCAAGCTCACCATCCGCTCAAAGCTTGGCGACGGTAAGGCCAATCCGACGAACCTCGTGAACATCGTGTACAAGATCGGCGAATATGCTCCATTCAGCACGTACATCATGGTCGACGATACCGACGCTGACGCCGACAAATACCTCGACAGCATCGTTGCAACCGACTATTCGGGCGCTGCCAAGGTCGACGGCATGGGCAACACCAACCGCGACCGCTGGACGAAAACCATGCTCACCGAGACCGCGCAGCGCTGGCTCATCCCGTGGATTTCGGGCGAGACCGAAGAGCTCGACACGATCAGCGGCGCAACCAAGACGTCCGAGCCGTTCGACGAGGCGCTGAACGAAGCCGCCATCGCCGGCTACTTCACGAGCGTGGCCGACGATTTGAAGCTCACGATCGACGAAGGCGACAACGTGGAGGACACCCAGACGTTCGGCCGCAGCGATTACACGGACCAAACGACCGTTTCGATCAACGAGGCAGGCCAGTACGTGCTCGACGCCGACTTCTTCTCGTCTGAAGCGGAGGGTACGCATGGCGTCGTTCCGAACAGCATCGAAGTGTACGCGATCGACGAGAACGGCCCCGCCGTCACCCAGAATCTCCAGCGAGCGACGCCCGGCTACACGGCCGAGTCTTCCACTACGTCGGTGAGCACGGCCTACGATGGCGACGATTTCTCATGGAATCCCGATACGGGCGAGCTTGTCGTGAAAGACCCTGCGGTCACCCATGTACGCATGGTGTACACGCTCGGCCATGCTGACAGCCGCCATGCGTACAGCTTAGCCGACATGGTGCAAGTCGGCGAGGTCGAAAGCACCATCAGCGCGATGAACGCATCGGATGCCAAGTCGGTCGCGGCGGCGCGCTTGGCCTATGATGCGCTGTCGAGCGACGTGCGCGGGTTCGTGACGAACTACTCCACGCTCGCGAAGGCCGAAAGCGCCGCTGCTCAACCTGCAAAACAAACGATTTCGGGCAAGAAATCGGCGAGCAAGACATTGACCGTCGGCAAGGGCGCCAAGAAGCTCGCCAAGAAAACCAAAGCGCTCACGCTGACGAACAAGGGCAAGACCGCTACCACGTACGCCGTGAAGACTTGGACCACCAAGGCTGCCAAGAAGTATTTCACCGTAGCCAAGAAGACCGGCGTGATCACAGCGGCCAAGGGCACCCCGAAGGGCACCTATAAGTTCACCGTGACGGCAACCGCGAAAAAGACGGCCGCCTACGCGAAAGCCACCAAGGACGTGGCTGTTACGGTGAAAGTGAAGTAGCCGACCGGGGGCACCAGTGCGCGCGTATCTCGCGAGGCGGAAATACTTTTACGCGAAAGCAATCAACGCGGCGGTCATCGTCGCGTTGATTGTCGCGTTCGGCGGGTGGGCGGCCGAAGCACTCGCGCACGACGCCGAGGTGGAGGCGCAGATCATCGCCGCTGAGCGTGCCGCCAGCCGGGGCGCGTACCCGGTCGACGGCGTGTTCGAGGGTTCGGCTCAGGGCTTTGGCGGGCCGGTCGCGATGCGCGTGACGATCGAGGGCGGCTACATCGACTCGGTCGAGATCGTCGATGCGAGCATGGAGGACGCGCCTTGGCTCGAGATGTGCTTGGGCTTGCCCGATGCCATCGTGAAGGCGCAGAACACGAGCATCGACGTCGTGTCGGGCGCCACCTTCACCTCGAGCGGCATCCTGAACGGCACGACCGAGGCGCTGCGCCAGGCGCTGGAAGGCGGCGCGTGATGGAGCAGGAGACATCGCTGCCGCAACGGCCTGCCGGCGGGAAAGCCCCCGCTGCTTCTGCGCGCCGCAAGCGCGAGCAGCTTGCGCACCGCTGGACGCGTTTCGGCGTGCAGGCCATGTTCTTCGTGTTGACGCCCGGCCTGTTCGCGAGCGCCTTCAACGGCGTGAAATACCTGCTCGGGCAAATCGGCGCGACCGAGCCGATAGAGTTCGTCTCGTTTCTCGCGGTGCTCGTGGCGCTGCTTGCGTTCACGGTCGTGTTCGGGCGGTTCTTCTGCGGTTACGCCTGCGCGTTCGGAACCCTTGGCGACGTGCTGTATGCCGCAGGCGAATTCCTGCGGTCGAAGACGCCCGTTCCGCGCGTGAAGTTTCCCGAGCCGCTCGTGCGCGTTCTCTCGCTCGTGAAGTACGTCATTTTAGTCGGCATTTGCGTCGCGTGTTTCGCAGGCGCGTGGCAGACCGTCTCGCACGACAGCCCCTGGGTCGCCTTCGCCGGCTTCACGTCGGGCTCGCTCGAAGGGATCGAGCCGGCCGCGTTCGCCTTGCTCGGCCTCGTGGCGCTCGGCATGCTGCTGCGCGAGCGGTCCTTCTGCCAGTTCCTCTGCCCGATGGGAGCCGTGTTCTCGCTCATGCCGGTGCTCGGCTTCTCCGAGTTCACGCGCACGCGTGCGCATTGCGCGCCGCGCTGCGGGCGTTGCCATGACGTGTGCCCCGTGAGCATCTGGCCCGATGCCGACGCGCTTGCGCACGGCGAATGCATCAGCTGCGGACGCTGCGCCGACGCCTGCCCGATGCGGAACATAAACCTGGTTTCCGTTCCCAAGGCGGGCGAGCAGCCCGAGTCGCGTCCGCAACGCAAAACCTCCGAGAAGTGGTGGCTTTTGCGCGGCACCGGCGCCGGCGTAGTGCTCGCGAAGGCGGTGCTGTTGCTCACGGTGTGCTGGGCGATCGGCGCCACGCGTTACCTGCCCCCGATTCCGTTTGGTTAGATGAATTGCCAATTTGGGGAGGCTCCCCATATTGCCCCTATGGGGGTTGCCATTGCTATCGGATGTGTGACACTTCCCGTCAGACACGAAGTGTTATTTTTCGAGAACGACATGCGGTACCGCGGGCACCACCCGAAAAATGACACTTCGTGT
>JAFUBE010000286.1 GCA_017460365.1 Eggerthellaceae bacterium | reverse complement strand
TGCGCTTCCACCGAAGCGCATGTCCGAGGAAATCCCCCACTTTGGGTCTGGCAGTAAGTGGGGCAATTCCGCGGAACTACCCCGGTTTGGGTCTGGCAGTAAGTGGGGTAGTTTCGGGTCTGGCGGGGAGCGTCGCACCGCGCGTCTAGGTAAAGGCGTTGCGCTTCAGAGCGTCAGGGATGGCGACGGGGTAGTCGCCGCTGAAGCAGGCGTCGCAGAAGCTGTCGTGGGTGGCGTGGATGGAAGCGCGCAGGCCTTGCAGGCTGATGAATGCGAGCGAGTCACAGCCGATGTAGCTGCATACCTCGTCGTGGGATAGGTTTGCTGAAATAAGCTGGCCTTGCGTATCGGTGTCGATGCCGTAGAAGCAGGGCCACATGACCTCGGGGCTCACGATGCGCAGGTGCACTTCGGTGGCGCCGGCGTTGCGCAGCATCGCGACGAGGCTTTTCGACGTGTTGCCCCGCACGATCGAGTCGTCGATGACCACGAGCCGCTTGCCACGTAACATCGAGGGCAGCGGGTTTAGCTTGATGCGGATGCCCATTTGGCGCATTTCCTGCGTCGGCTGTATGAACGTGCGGCCCACGTAGCGGTTCTTCACGATGCCGTCGCCGTAGGGGATGCCGCTCGCCTCGGCGTAGCCGAGCGCAGGCGGGACGCCTGAGTCGGGGACGCCGAGCACCATGTCTGCGTCGACGGGCGCCTCGTGCGCAAGCGTGCGACCCATGCGTCGGCGGGCGTTGTAAACGACGTCGCCGTCGAGCACGCTGTCGGGTCGCGCGAAATAGACGTACTCGAAGATGCAATGTGCGCGCCTGCCCGCTTCGATCCCCTGCTCGGACTCGAGGCCCGAGGCGCTGATCTTCAAGATCTCACCTGGTTCGATATCGCGTTCGAACGTGGCGCCGACCGCGTCGAGGCCGCACGTCTCGCTGGCCACAACCCAGCCGCGCCCGTCAGGAAGCGCGCCCAGCGAGAGCGGGCGAATACCGTTGGAGTCGCGAAACGCGTAGAGCGCCACGGGCGTGACCATGACGATGGCGTATGCGCCATGAAGCTGCTGCATCATCAGCTTGATGCCGCTGCGGATGTGCCCCGTGCGCCGCGTGTCCACGCCGATCGTGCGCGCGGCCACCTCGCTGTCGGTGTGCCCGTACAGCTGCACGCCCTCGCCGGCGAGCCGGGCGCGCTGGGGAATCGTGTCGATGAGCGTACCGTTGTGCGCGAGCGCGATGATCTCGTCATCGATGGCCGACACGTGGGGCTGCGCTTCCTTCCAGCTGCCGCCGCCCGCTGTGGAGTAGCGTGTATGCCCGATGGCGAAATCGCCCTTCAGGTGCGCGAGCGTTTCTTCGTCGAACACCTGGTCGACGAGCCCCAGGTCCTTATGGATGAGGATCGTGTCGCCATCTCCCACGGCGATACCGGCGCTTTCCTGGCCGCGGTGCTGCAGCGCCTGAAGGCCGAAGCACGCGAGGCGCGCCACGTCCTCGCCAGGGGCGTATACGCCGAACACCGCGCATGCCTCTTCCAGCCGATCGGGCCTATCGCCCTGAATGCACGTCGTTGCCACTTTCGCTTCTTTCACCCCTTTGGTGTGACACTTCCCGTCAGACACGAAATGTCAATTTTTGGG
>JAFUBE010000285.1 GCA_017460365.1 Eggerthellaceae bacterium | reverse complement strand
TTTAGCAAACGCGTCGAGAAAATCACTTGATATAGCAACGGTCATATATTGCGTCATCGGTTCACCTCGAACATTTCAGTCACGGCATCGATGTCGACACCCGCATGGAACACACGCCATCCGGCAGAAGTGAAAGCATCCGCATCGTCGAGCAGGTCGTCGGTAAGGAAGCATATTCTTCGATCAAACCAGGCGAGCTCGGCTTGCTCGCCGGTTTCCAGCTCGAAACCGACCTCGTCCGGCGCAGGAATACCCGCCTCCATCAGCTTCTCGCCGTATTCGCGATCAAGCATATCCTCCAACACGCTAGCCCAAGCCTCGTCGAGGCGAGCGCCACCAGTGAAGCTTTCCCCACCGATTAAGCGCACCTTCGCTGGGAGCTTATTGAAGCAACCCTTGTCCAATCCGCTCTTCGGGACGACAGCGACCTCCCAGAAGAACTGCATGAGCTTGTACAAGTCGAGGCAGCCGTTCCATTGCGGCTGGAACGCGACGTCGTCGGGATCGGAATCGTCGAGCACGGCAAATACGTAGGTGCCTTTGAAGCCCTGCACGTCTTCCTTCGTTGCTGCCGTTATTACGCTCAGATGCTCCCCCTCACCTGGTCTCCAGAACCCCACGAAGGCAAAGTCTTCTGCCGTCTTCCCGGCGGCGAGCTGCATCGCATCCGCAAGCTCTTCGCATTGCTTGCTCGTCTCTTGGGTCTCAGGAGTCCCCGGAGTCATCATGCCAATCATTGCAAGCGAGTAGGCGTTTGCATGCAATTCGAATACCTCTTCTGCATCGTCGTGCCCCAAGTACCATATGAGCGAAGAGAACGGCGTTTCCTTGTCCGGCTCGACTCGGCTTGGGGCATTGACTATCCCTCGTTCGTAGAAAGCCTCGTTGGGAAGCTCTGGAATCCTCAGGACATCGAGATAGTAGTCCCCATGCGTGCCCTTGATGGCATGCTCGACATCTTTGTAGCTGAGAGACCACACGCGAAACACCCCGCTACGGCAAATTGACTCCCGTTTCAGGACATCGTCCGCAACGCGCGCTTTATGGTATTCGAACCCATCGGTAAATACGGCGATGGGCTTCCGCGCATCTTCTTTTCCAAAACCCACAGGCCACAATACGAAGTCGGGCCGGCATTTGATGGAGACTCCTCGAGAGGAATCCAGGTCTACCTGTGGCTCCACTTCCCATACGTGCTGACCGACCCTGATGCTGTAACCAGGTTTGCCGTTGACGACTTCCCGATCGCATTTAACCGCCTTTCCATCGGGCCCAACAGCGCCCGATAGCGCATCTACGAACATCTTCTCCAGTGCGCTATCGAAAAGGTTGTTTACGTCAACGTCATCGAGGCACGATACGGTCTCGACCCTTTCGGCGGCGAGAATAGCGTGGAGAACCTCGAGCGCTTTGGCCCTGGATATGCTCCCGATGTTGTGCGATTGCCTGTAAACATAGAGACACCGGTAGCAGCCGTCCTTATGGGGGTCGTCCTTGCACGAACAGCCCTCCATGGCGTCGAGAGACATCTGCAAAACCGACAAGAACTCGCGGTCATCCCTCAGCAGCTGCTTGAGATACCCCGTCCCACCGGGAACGGAATCGTATATCACCAGGTAACGCTTCCGGAATCCCGATTCGGGGACGGGCTCCTCGCTCACTGTCATACTAAGATGGTCCACGTTGCCGTATTTCTTGCGAAGACCGAGCATTACGGCGGCTTTGAACGACTCGACAATCCCGTCGGCGATATCTACCGCGCTCGTTTCCGGGATGAGCATCCGCACCGCTTCGGTTTCGAACTCGCGATAGAGGAAAAGACACTCTTCTACAGCCTCTTCGTGCGATATCAAATTCCTGCTGACATGGCAGAAGCGGGTATGATCGGGCCCTTCTCCTTCCTTCTGCACCTTTCCGCATTTCATGCACACCTTGAATCCCGTGCGGGCATAGGTTTGCCCAGCGATCGATGATTCGTGAGCCGTACCAGCATTGGCGCGACCATAATTGATTTCTCTCAGTTTCGCCTTCCGCACGTATTCGAAGCCGAAGTCGATGTCGTCGCTTTTAACCTTATAGGCCCTAACCACATCTTTGTCCTTGTCGACCTCCACCAGAAGCTGTCTCGAAAAGAACTCCACCGTGCGCCGATCAGAGGAGTCGTCGGACATCGTCTCGCTATAATCGCCATTGGACACCACGGTCGAAAGCTTGAGCATCTTCCGACGCTGGGCCTTATCCGCCCAACCCGTGCTATGGCACTTTGGGCATGCTGCCGATGGGGTATCGGGGGTAATGAGTTCTGCATGCGAGCAATCCGGGCACAACCGCCAGTCTTCTTCCTTCGCCGACGATAGGTCTATCTGATCGACCTCGTAATGACGCCCGTTCGCATAGAAGGTGTTCCCTGGGGCGAATTCCGAGATAGCAGATGCCGCAGACCGCGAGAACTCCTGTGTCTCGCGCTCCCATCTGGCGCCCTCACCCTCGTTCTCGCTCTTCCGCCTCAGGACAACCCTGAGATTTGCCCCCTCTTCCGGAAATGCGTAATTGGGAAGCAGGCCCTCCCTGCTCAGGAACCCGAAGACGTTCTCGTTATTGATGCTCTTAATGACGTTATCGATTGCCCGCTTTTCAATTTCATGGTCTTTTATCTTTTCGTCAAACGAGCTGTCTTGGGGGTGACTCTTCAGTTCCTCGATAATCTTCCCGATGACGGCCTTCTGGTCCTTGTAGAATTCCCGAAGGCGCATACGGTTGTAGAACGCATCGTATATGCGAACATGAAGCCGGCTTGTTTCCGAACCGGATCCGCCAGAGGCAAATAATCGCAAGCTCTGAGCTACATCCGAATCGCTCGAGAAATCACCGGAAAACATCTGAAGGAACGAGTTCACGAGTTGGTTCGTACGAGCCTTTACATAGATGAAGAAGTTGAACGGGAACTTCGACTCGTCGCGCGTTGGCTCGCGCACGACCTGAAGGCACTTGAACATATTCTGGGGAATGCACTTCTCGTCCTTGACTTCTTTGATCCAGCGATCGAGGCAATACGCCGTGAATTGGCGCTCCAATACGGCGCTCGCTTCAAGGAACACGCGTGGCGCCTCCACGTTCCCTTCCAGCATCTCCCTCGGGTCGCCGTAGAAGTACATGCCGTGGGGATTCGCATTTGCAAACACGACGGCAAGCGCATTTCCGTCTCGTCGGCCTGCTCGACCGGCGCGTTGTAGAAACTGCGCTTGCCCCGGCGGCATTCCGCACATGACGAGCGACGACAGGCCTCCAATATCGATGCCCATCTCGAGCGTCGGGGTGCAAGAAAGGACGTTCGGATACCATGGCCTTCTATCCGCGCCGTTTGCCTTGAATTCGCGCTCAACCTCTTCTCTGTCGGTACGACGCAGGAGCCCCGTATGCTCTCGGGCGAATATTCGATCATGCAGACCGCTTGCAAATAGCTCGCCATAGTAGTCAAGCCCTTGATGCTGCGATTCGTGCACGTGCCCCGAGCAATGCGTCGATGGGCACGGAGAACCCTCAAACTGAGCGAAGTTAGCACGCGCTCTTACAATCGACTGGCCGCAGGTGTCGCATGTGAATCGCACAGCGTCAGAGGTCACGTAAGCGCTGGCCTCGCTGATTGCATACGAGCAGTAGTTCGAGCCTTCGGCGATTTTTACCAGCAACCCAACGGACGCACACGCGCGCTTTACGCATCGTATGATCTCGGCGGCAAGACCGGCGTTTAACTCGCAATGCTCCGGTAAGGCTTTCTGAGCAATTGCCACGAACTCAGGCGTATAAGAGGTTGTGAACCGAGTTCGCTTCATCTCGGAAACGATGGGAAACTGAGGTATGCCGCTCGCATGCAAGCCCGGCATGAACACCTTGTTCCTGTGTGAAAGAATGTAGGTACGGGCACCCTGTGCAATGTAATCCTCGTAAACGGGCTCGGCGAACGCCCCTTGCGATCTGAGCTTCTGAAGCAGTGCTACCACGAGCGTCTCGAGAGACGCTTCGTCGACGTCGTTCAAACCCTGCTCGTTGCGCAATAGCTCCGAAGCAGCCCTCGCCGCCAAGCCCACCTTCCCCGAATCGTACTCGACGGCTATGGCCCCGCTCTTCTCCATGGTTCGCCCGATATGGCTTCGCATGCCAAGCTCAAGCAAGGCCTCATAAGCCATGCGGTTCTTGATGCTTTGCAGCAATTTGGCGGTCTCCGACGTACCTGAAAGCCGCCCTTCGTCGATGAGCTTCTCGTACTCGCGCATCCAGATGTTGTTCGGGGCGATGAAGCGCGCCACGAATTCCTCTTCCGCCATATGGCTTACCCAGTAATCGGCGAAACCGCGCGTGAACTCCGCCACCGTCTGCCTCCCGCCGGTGGCGTGCAGGTACTCCTGCATCGCCGCGCGCAATCCGAATTTCCAGGTACGGCCATTGAAAAATCCGGCTCGGTGCGAGGCGTCCTGCACGTTGTCGGAGAACACGAGCGTGCGGGCGTCTTCGTCGAATCCGGTTGCGAACAGCTGCGTGAGCGTCACCTCAGATTCGGTCGTTCCCTGCAAGCCCATGAGCGACAGGCCCTGCTCGCTCGCACAGCTCGGACAGCGGTACTGGCGCGACCGCATTTTTCCAGAACCCGCTCGCGCCGACAAATCTAGCTCCGAAAGGGAGACGGCGACCGCATCCGCACCGCAATCCGAGCATGCCCACTTGAGTTTTGGCGGATTGTCGTTGTCAATGCGGAACTTCCCGCATTCGGGGCAATACCATCCGGCTATGCAATTGCCGGGCGCCTCTTCGCCCGGTTCGCGCGGGTACAGGGCTATCAGGTTCTCGCCCGAACCAAAGTACGTGTTGTAGAAGGCGTCGAGGCTCCGAATGCGAATATGCTGATCTTGCGTGGTAATGCCCGCCCAAGCCGTCTGTCCGCAATCCCGGCAGTTGATAACCGGCAAGAACTTATCGCGGTATTCTGCCGAGAGGTTTATGGCGATGTCGAAATCGACATGATCCTTCGCCACGTCAGCTACGAGGCGCCTGAGTTCTTTGCCCCATAACTGCACCTGCACGTTTAGGAACGGTCTCGGCTTATCGGCACTCCCTGTTCGCGCGTAGCTTACAAGCGCCGTAAGGGCATCGAGGATGACATCGCCATCGCCACCCGCAAGTTCGGGGTGCTTGTTGCCCAAAACCTCGATGACTTCGGATGCCTGATAATACTTTCCCCCGAATTGCTCCATGACGCTCTGAAACAACGAGCACTCTTTGAGCTTTGCTGCAAGCTTAATGCGAGCCTCGAAATCGAAAGGGTCTGATTCGATTGCGCCTTCGAAAAAAGATTCAAGAGCAACCGCCATATAGCGTCGGTAGTCGTTCTCGACTATAGCAGTGCGCAGCTCCTCAACTTGATAGGCGTCGGGAAGAGAATAGTACTGCGGCTCGACGCCACCGAGGAACTCTTCCACCGTTTGGCGGCTCTCTTGAACGACGGCATCTTTGTCGAAAGGCTCCCCGAAAAGATCGTGCGCATATTTAAGCATGCCCTCCTTCGCAGATTCGCCGCCCATGGTTGCTGAAGTGCCTATGCAGCAAAGATGCCCTGGCTGGATGTACAGCCGTGCTTTCAAGCGTCTTATCAGGCAAGCGAGGTCAGTGCCCTGGGCCCCGTCGAACGTGTGCATCTCGTCCACTGCCACGTACTTCAGCGTATCGGGATTGTTCCTTGCCCAAATCTGCGCATCATGCGGGCGCATGAGCAGGTAATCGAGCATCTTGTAGTTGGTGAGCAGAATGTCGGGCGGATGCGCGATCATCGTTTCGTGGTCGGTAATGACGCTATCCTCTGTCATCACCTTTACG
>JAFUBE010000284.1 GCA_017460365.1 Eggerthellaceae bacterium | reverse complement strand
GGCTTCGGCGAGCTCGCCGCCGCGCTGGCCGAGCGCCCCGAGGCGTTCGCCGCTTGGGCGCCGATGGTGCTGAGCATGGCTATGGCCGAGCTCAGCGCCGAAGATGCATAAGAGGGATAGTTCGTCATTCCCGAATGAAACGGGCCGATAGGCTGACGCATATTGCGGGGCGGTGCCATAGCTGGTGCCGTCTCGCATTTTGTTTATCCGCGCGCTTTCAGCGGCACAAGCGCTGATTTGTGACATCACCTTAGCCTTTCTGCGTGGCAGATATAGCGGGCGTGGGCCACGCGCCCACCGACCGAAAGGCGGCACGCATGAAAGGAAAAATCAATGACGACAAATCGCAGACGAACCAGGGCGCAACGCAAGTCGACGCGCAAATCGGGTCGGAGGACAACGCGACCGCGATCGACTACGCGGCGGAGATAGCGCAACGCGATACGCGAATTGCCGAAGCAGACGAGCGCATCGCAGAACTCGAAGTTGCTTTGGAGGCGACTAACGAGAAAAGCGAGGAACTCAAGGCCTGTAACGAAACCCTCCAAACCGAGAACGAACAACTCAAGGCGCAGGCAGAGACCGACCGCATGAACTTCGCATTGGCCCTCGCCGGATGCCGCAACGTGAAAGCAGCCTGCGCGGTTCTGGATGACTACAACGGTGATATCGAGGCTTTGAAGTCAGCGGAGCCCTGGCTGTTCGCGGCCCACGCCGAGGCGAACGGCGCGACCGGCCTTCCCAACGCGGGCGCCGCCAAGGACGACGGCAAGGACGAGAGGCGCTGGCGCAGGCTCGCCGGTCTTTCCCAGAAGAAATCCAACGACTAGCAAGGGGGTACCGTCATGCCAAATTCCATCGCATTCGCCAAGCACTACATCCCGATTATCGACGAGGTGTACCAGCAATCCAGCGTCTCGCGCGTCCTCACGAGCGGCGGGCGCATGGTGCGCGCCACGCATAACGCGCGCGAGATAATGATCCCGAAGATCTCCGTCTCGGGCCTGGGCGACTACACGCGCGACCAGGGCTACAAGACGGGAAGCATCAACCTTGAGTACCAGACCCGCCAGATGAACTACGATCGCGGAGTGAAGATCACGGCCGACGTCATGGACGTGGCCGAGTCGGGAATCGAGGACTGCTTCTTCGAGGCTGGCGCCGAGCTGCAGCGCAGCCACGTGGCGCCCGAGGCCGACGCGTTCACCTTCGCGCAGATCGCGGGACATGCGGGCATCGGCTCGTCCGTGGACGACTTCGGCAGCGCCACCGCCACCGACGTGTTGGCCAAGCTCCGCGACGTGACATCGTTGATGGACGAGTCGCAGGTGACCACGACCTCGCGCTACCTGTTCATAACGCCGACTCTTAAGGGCGTCCTGGACGACTACAGCTACGCCAACCCCACACGATCCAACCGCGTGCTCGAGCGCTTCCGCGAGATCGTCGAGGTCCCGCAGTCGCGCTTCTACACGGCGATCGACCTGCTGTCCGGCGAGGATGAGCAGTTCGGCTACCAGAAGGCGGTCGGCAGCTACGTGCAGACCGAGGACACCGAGGTCGACAGCTCGAAGACCTACTACACGAAATCCGGCGACACCTACACCGCCGTTGCCTCCCCGACGAAGAACAACCTGGGCACGTACTACGAGCTCGTGGGCAAGGGCGCGGCGCTGAACTTCATCGTGGTGGAGAAGTCGGCCGTCATCAAGTACGACCGCCACATCGCGAGCCGCATCTTCAGCCCCGACGAGCTGGAGAACCTTGACTCCTACCTGCTGAAATACCGCAAGTACGGGATCGTCGACCTGCTGGACAACAAGCTGGCGGGCGTGTACGCCTCCGCCGCGACGGCATAGGCGGCGCCATGGTGACGGTGGATTACAAGTTCTACACACAGGTCTACGGCGGGACGCTGACGAAGTCCGCATTCGAGGCGTCGCTGCCGACGGCCGAGCAGCACGTGGCGTGGCTCTGCGACCACAAGTGCCCCGGCCGCCGCGAGCAGACGGCCTACCGGCGCGCGATCTGCGCGGCATTAGAGGTGTTCGTAGAATACGGGCAGGGCCAGGTGGGCGGCTTCACGCTGGGCAACTTCCGCATGACGAGCTACGAGGGACGCGGCACGGCGACCGGCGACGCGCTGGCGAGCCAGGCCGCCCTGCGCGAGCTGTCCGCGACGCCTCTGGCCTTCGCGGGCGTGCGCTGATGCTGGACGAGCGGCCCATACCCAGGCGCCTGCTCGCCGACGACATGCGCGTTTGCGTGCCGGACGGGCGCGGCGGGTTCGCTGCGCCCGTCGAGGTTTCGGGCGTGTGCTTCCAGGGCGGGCAGTCTGTCTCCGGGGATGCGCACCGCGCCGCCGATGCCGGCGGCGGGACCGTGTTCGTGGACGCCGTGAACTCCGAGGGCGCGTTCGAGGTGCCCGCCGGGTCGCGCGTGGAGATCGGCGGCGCATCGCTTTACGTGCGCGAGTGCAAGCGGCTGCGGGGGTTCAACGGGAGGATCCACCACTGGGAGCTGGAGGTGTCGTGATGGAAGGCTTGGGCTCTTGCGCGGTTTCCATCGCAAAACTGCTGGTAGACGCGAAATTCACGAGCGTTTTCACGGAAATTCCGAGTGCGCTGGCCTGTCCCGAGCCCATCGTGGTCGCCGCCGGCGGGTTCGTCCGCGACGTGCGGATGGCCGAGGAGGAGCGCGGGGCAGTGACCGTCGCCGTGCGCGTGGTGCGCAACGTTTCTGCCAATGCGGAGAGCGCGGCGTATGCCTGCGAGCGCGCACTGAGGCGTGCGCGTTGGGAGGATTGCGCTGAG
>JAFUBE010000031.1 GCA_017460365.1 Eggerthellaceae bacterium | reverse complement strand
GTGTCACACCATGTTCGGGATGGGGTGAAGACGCATCTCTCGGCGCTGATGGAAATTTAGGACTTGCCCTCTTTTTGCTCACCATACGGCTATTATAAAAAGCTTGATAGCACGTGATGGCGCTTCAGCTGGAAGCGCTCATCGAGCCGAGAAAGGTGTTCTAATGAGGGTTGGATGCGTTAAGGACATCAAGAACAACGAATTTCGCGTGGGCCTGACGCCCGATAACGTGAAAAGCTATGTTTCCGCTGGCCACGAGGTGCTTGTAGAAAGAGGCGCAGGCGTCGGGTCGGGTTTCTCAGACGAAGAGTATTCCGCAGCCGGCGCACAATTGCTCAGCGCGGCCGAAGTGTGGTCTGGCTGCGACATGATGGTGAAGGTGAAAGAGCCTCTTCCCGAAGAGTACGCGTTCTTCCGCGACGGGCTCGTGCTGTTCACCTACCTGCACCTGGCGGCCGACCGCCCGCAGATGGACGCGCTCGTCGATGGCGGCGTGAAGGCCGTGGCGTACGAAACGCTCGTCGAGGCCGACGGCAGCTTGCCGCTGCTCGCGCCCATGAGCCAGATAGCCGGCAGGCTGGCCCTGCAAGAAGGGGCGAAGTACCTCGAGAAGACGTACGGCGGCGAAGGCGTCTTGCTCGCGGGCGTGCCCGGCGCCCCGCGCGCCAACGTGGTCGTCATCGGCGGCGGTACCGTCGGCGCAAATGCGGCGAAGATCGCCACGGGCATGGGCGCGAACGTCACCGTGCTCGACATCTCGCTGAAGCGCCTCGAGCAGCTCGACGACATGTTCGGCGGCCGTATCCAAACGCTGTATTCAACCGACGCGAACATCGAGCGTGCGGTCGCCGACGCCGACCGGGTCATCGGCGCGGTGCTGATTCCGGGAGGTTCCACGCCGAAGCTTTTCAAACGGGAATACCTACCCAAGATGCGCCCCGGCGCCGTGTTCGTCGACGTGGCGATCGACCAGGGCGGCTGCGGCGAATCGAGCCATGTGACCACGCACGACGACCCCGTCTACATCGAAGAGGGCGTCGTTCACTATTGCGTCGGCAACATGCCCGGCGCCGTTTCACGCACGTCCACGATCGCGCTGACCAACGCCACGCTGCGCTACGGCCTGGAGATCGCCGACAAGGGGCTCGAACAGGCGACGAAGGACAACCTGGCGATTGCGAGCGGCGTGAACACCTACGCCGGCAAGGTGACGTGCAAGAACCTCGCCGACAGCTTCGACGACGTGGATTACGTCGACGTCTTGTCGCTGGTGTAACGCAGAATCGGAGGGCAATATGACCGCGCCGTTCAAACGCATCATCATCGTGGCTATCGTGCTCATCGCGATTGCGGGAATAGCCTGTGCCGTCGTGATTTTCGGGAACAGCGCCGCGGGAGCCGGCAACCCGCTCGCCGATGCGAAGAACGGCGCCGTAAACACGGTTCTCGACCTTTCCGGCATGAAGAGCCGGATCGATTCGGAGCTGCGCGCCAAGGCGGGCAAACTGGCCGAGGAAAACGGCATCTCCCAGGCGGTCGTAGACAACGTGATCGATTCGCTGGCCATCGAAGATTGGAAGGTCGTGAGCCTGCCGGACAGCGCGACTACAACCGGGTCGTATGACGTGAACACCGACAGCATGAGCGCGCGCATCACCACCTACGACGACCCGAGCTTTGTGACCGTCGAGGCGTACGGGCACCCCCTCCCCATGGACGTCCCCCAGTCGGCGCGCGGCGACGTCACGCTGCTCGGCTACCTGGAAGGCGCCTAACGGGGTTCGGCGCTGGCGCGCCGCGGGCGGCACGAG
>JAFUBE010000283.1 GCA_017460365.1 Eggerthellaceae bacterium | reverse complement strand
CACTTCCCAGACATGCGCTGAGCGGCGTGGCGCTCGGGCGATCGGGTCGCTGCGTGCAATGGACGGTGATGCAGCCGCGAGACTCATCCGATTCGATAAGGTCGAAGTTGAGCGTTGTCTGATCGAGCACGTCGATCACGATGGGCTCTCTCTCGTCCATGGAAAGCTCATGGTTCTCG
Source organism: Eggerthellaceae bacterium (assembly GCA_017460365.1). Classification (GTDB taxonomy): domain Bacteria; phylum Actinomycetota; class Coriobacteriia; order Coriobacteriales; family Eggerthellaceae; genus UBA9715. The sequence goes on along the minus strand of JAFUBE010000283.1, from coordinate 2,138 downwards.
AGGAACTGGTTGACCGCGCCGAGCCTGAGCGATCCTCTGTCAGCTGGCTTTAGGGTGGGGTTTGTTTCGAGCATCGTCCCCTTGCCCGACATGCCAAGCATTCTGAAGTCCTCGTCAATGGTGTACAGCGGATTGCCGAAGACATCCTCGCTGCGGTCGAGGATCTTCTTAATGTCGGCATCTCCTTCGACGATGCGCTGCAGATCATCGGACCAGCTGTCGTAATAGTCGTAAATCTGCTGTAGGGAATTGAACGTCTTGAAGAAATCCGCCTCGGCGGCCACGGTGATGACGCAGCACCGTTTCCGGTACCGTTCGAGTTTGGGAGTGTCCCCGAGGCACACGATCGTGCAGCCTCGTCCGATGCTCGCTCGCTGTGGAACGCGTTCGGCGTTTACGAGATACAGGCGGTTTGACTCGAAAGGGGCATCTCCGCCCTCATAAAGCTCAGGACGGGCCAAAGAAAGCTCGAGGGTCTTTGGACCAGCCATCCTCGCATGGAGGTCTTCTGGCAGCTTGTCGAAGACGATGTCAGCGTTGAGATGCATGATCCCTCCTTTTTGTCGGGTTATACGAACGATTATTTGCCAAACAAGGTTCGAGTCGATGAATTATGAATCATCAGTTTTGATTTTACCCTACATTTTGCAGGGTAGCTAGGCAAGAAAACCTTCTTGTATGCGGCTTCTTCCATTCCCTTGCTGCAATCAAACTGGTCGCATGTCTACAAATCGGGTAAGCCAACCGCATGATGAGAAAGGAGAGGCCATGGCCCTGCTACAGCATGTCGACACGCACAGGGGCGTTCAAACCGCGTTCGGCAAGATCATTCCCGAGAAAGAGGCGTACAGCTACTGCCTTCGCACCATCGCGGGATTCTCGGCGAATATCTTCCAGGTGATGCGCATCCTGAACGACAACTGGGAGGATCGCACCAGCCAGATTTGCGAAATCGCGAACATGATGAACTGCGCGGCCTGTTCGGGCAGCGAGGAGGAGCTCTTCGACTACCTGAATGCGTTCTACGACGACTGGAACATCCCCGAGCTTGTGAAGCGCGCAGCATGGATCGGCGCCATCTGGGGCGATTACGGAGATGAAGCTGAGGACATGGCGGGCCGCGTCATCCAGTTCACCGAAGACCGCGTGGAGAAGGAGCTCGACTCCTGCCCATTGGACATCGTCGGATCCGAGATGTGCAACATGACCACGGCGATGTTCACGGCGAACTTCGACATCGCTGCTGGCGGAGAGCATGGCGAGATCACCAATGACGTCGCACTGAACATGTGCGAGGCGCGCGGATGCGGCAACCCGCATTGCCGCGTGGTCGCCGAGCGCCGCGACACGTTCGCCTTGGAACAGCAGGGCTGGCTCGACCATCGCGGACAGGCGACTTTGCCCGTCCACGACACTCCGCCTGAGCGCCGCGTGAAGCATGCGCAGGGTCTGCGCAACGGCCAATACACCAACGCTTTCGGCGAGGAGAACTCGCTCGAGTGGCAGTACAACTGGGTAGCCCAGATGGGCTGGGTGTGGTCGATCAGCTTCCCGCTCATCGCCATCCGCGACATGGCCGACGATGACGACGAGTTCGAGCGCATCTTGAAGATCGTGTTCGCCACGGCTGGTAAGAACTCGTTCATCGACCCGTTTGCACGCGAGGGCCTTCGCAATTGGCTCGACATCCCGCGCGAAATCGGCGACAACGACCCGCGTGTCATGGGCGTATACATCCAAGCGATGCTCGGATGCCAGCTCGTTCCCTACGAGTTCGAGGCCTTCGATGCTGATGGCGTTGAGGTTCGCGTAAACCAGGAAACGTTCACCGGCCGTTTCGAGATGGCTCCGCTTGACGAGATCACGCTCGGCTACGAGGCGCAATGGAATGGCGCATGCCACACGCTCGTCTCGCCTGAATGGTCTGTTTGGATCGACGAGGATGGCGACGATTTCATCATCAACGTTGGCCACAAGATCGACGACCGAGCACTTTAAAGGAGGGTTTGACATGCTGTTCAAAGAGGATGAAGTCGCACGTGCTGAAGCTAAAGCCGTGCGCACGAATGCGGGCTGGTATCGCTGGACCCATGATTTGGTCGAGCTCGAAGGCCCGGATGCCGAGAGGTTTCTCGACT
>JAFUBE010000282.1 GCA_017460365.1 Eggerthellaceae bacterium | reverse complement strand
GGGGCGTAGCGCGAGACTACCGACACAGCACGAAAGGGAGGGGCGAACACTCCTCCCCAAGTGCAGGTTTCGTGGAGACGGAGCCACGAGGGCGGCGCGCAGGCCATGCCCCTGGGCGCACCGCCGCCGCATGGCTCGTGGGGGGCTCGCCATGGGCGCGGCGGCGGGAAGGTTTGTCCGCGCGGTGCGCGGCTCGGATAGGCCCACCCGCCCCACCCCAGGCAGACAAGGCCGGAAGGGACAGGGCCGAGGGTACAGGTCAGAGCAGGGACGCACCTCTTGATGGGGAAGACTTGCACAATCCTCGTCCAGCCCTTACCTACTCTTGCCGAAACCGCCAGAGTTCAGCTCACGCCAAGACGCCCGTTCTCGAGGGAACTCTGTCCTTACTCGTTCCTGAAGGTATGAGCTGCGCGCTCACCCGCGCTCGCGGTGACTCCTCCTGGGCGGTGCCTACTCCTTCACGGTCCTCCGCTACTCCGTTTTAGTCCGTTTTCGCAGGTAGAAGCACTAGCCGTGGTGCTCCGAGCGGCTTAGTTGTGGCCGCATCCCGCCTTGCTTTTGAACCGACAAGGCGCTCTGCACCATGCTCGTTGACGAGTGCGACAAGCTGTACGGATATCACCCGCTGGACGATGCCACGGCGTGCGTGGTGCGCGTGAAGCGGCGAGTGCCGATGAACATCCTGTTTGGACCACCGGCTGACCGTGATGAAAACGAGAAGATGATGAGCCTCTTCTTCTCCAAGGAAGGAAAGCACATCATCTGCGGCGGCACCACGGCCACCATCGCGGCCAAGTACCCGCGCAAACCGCCCAATGTAATGAGCAGCCAGGTCATGGTGAGCGGCATTCCGCCCATGAGCGAGCTGGAAGGCGTCGACCTCGTGACCGAAGGCGTCGTGACCATGAGCAAGGTGCTTGAGTACGCACGGAACTACCTGCAGGACAACGAGAGCTACGAGGAGTGGAACTACGGTCACGACGGGGATTCGAGCGTCTGCATCGCTAAAAGGATGGTGTCGCCTTCGTGGCAGGCTGTAGGGGAAGGCGACAATACGGAGCCAGTACTGTCGCCTTCGTGGCAGGCGGTACGCAAAGGCGACGGCTGCGTATTCGCGAGGTGTGCCAGAACTTACCAATCCATGGTGTACCTATAGTCAGGCACGTTCATGTTTGTATAGATGTCTTGGAGGTAGTGGGGAAAGTCATAGCCGGCGTCTGCCACAAAATAGTTGACGTAGCGCTTGATCTTTCCAGCCTCTATAAGCTTTTCGTAAACCTCATCATCGTTCAAGCCCTGTTTGAACAAGGGGTACACGAAGTCGTCTATGTCGCGCTTATATATCAAGGTGCCAGCGCCGCCCGCGACGTCTTCCAACGACTCTTCGGGGATTTCCACAGGCTCTTGGTTGTTCTTGTCTTCCATGACAGTTCTCCTTCATTAATTACCAACAGACGTATTCGGGGTCTAACCGCGACGAGCGTCTTTGTCTATTATACGTGCCTGCGGCTTAATCCGTCTCAATGCTTTGACAGTTGACTCAAGGTCGGAAAAGCGACTTTCGTTCAACTGCGCCTGCTTTCTATTGGTGGTTTACAACCTGCTAAGAGCAGAATCCGAGCCGCGAATTCTGCTCAACGCAAGCCATACGCCCGCTGTACTTTCCGTACCTATCTTCCATTAGGCGTATGTTTCGCGTGGTAGAATCGGGGTTGCCGCTCTATTGCGTACTAACTTTTGCGAGACGCAATAGAGCGGCTAATTCAGCAGCTGAACGCCGGGCGAATTGGAAGCCGGGTCGTAGGCTGCTTTTTCATGACATCAACTCGATAGTCGAATCTGCTGTTGAACGAGGGTCGGAAAAGTGACCTTCGTTCAACCGTCCACCCGGCACATGGCTAGAATGATTGGCGAGTTGACGGGGCGAGAGGTGCGGAGGTTGGTCGCATGGTGATATTCGAGTTCCTCCAGCTGATGGGGTTCGTCCTCATCATGGGGTTCATCGCGATCTGCGTGGGCTCCGCCATCATCGGAGAGGTTGCCGAGAAGGTTGCCAACGACATACGGCAGCGGGCCTACGAACAGGTCATCGCGGAGGGGCTGGGCCACGACGACGCATGCAAGCGGATGGACGAGAAGTGCCCATTCGTCCTGGCTGAGGACGTGCGAGCCAACGTGTTCGCCGTGGCGCTGCTCCTTGGCATAGTGGCTCTGTTCTTCATGATGTAGACAACTCAACGACATACGACGTTCGGAGAAGGGGACATGCGGGTCCCCTTTCGTGTCACGGAAGAGGTCACAAGTTCAAATCTTGTAGCGC
>JAFUBE010000281.1 GCA_017460365.1 Eggerthellaceae bacterium | reverse complement strand
GTATAGATGCGAGCGCGGATACCGCAAGCCAAACTGCGGCCATCCCCGTCCAAAAAGCGGTTGGAAGCGAGCAGATGAGCAAGCTGTCATAGGGGAACTGCCAGTTGCCCTGGCTGAAGAAGACGCCGTGAAAGGTCTGGAAGAATGACTGGAAGTCGAGCGCTGCGAAGACGCCGAGCGCCGCGAACAGCGCCACGACGACGAACCCGGCGGCCGTAAGGATCCTTCCAACGAGCCGCTTACGGCCGACGGTGCCGCAGAACACGATGCCTGCCAACGCGATGGTGCCGGCAACGGCCAGCGCGATGCAGGCGGTGCGGGCGAGGTTGTAGCAGTCGTCGAGATGCGAAATCGTGTCAGACGAGTAGCAATACATTTCCGATGCGCCCGAAAACGCCGTTTCGAACTGCGCGGTGCTCGACTTGTCTCCGATCGCGTCGAGGTTTGGAAAACCGAACGGAAGCGTGCCGTTGGCGTTCACGATCTCCTGGCGAAGCTGTAAATCGGCTTCGTATATCACCTGGTAAAGCGCAAGTTTATCATGTGCGCCGAACGAGTAATCGCGCGTGGCCTCGGCCACCTGCACAAGCTGGGTGCGGCTGAAAGGCGACGTGGCATCATCGGAAAACAGGTTCGCGAACACGCCCGTGACCGGCGGCGTCGTGCATGCGAGAAAGCCCACGCCCACGAACGAAACCGCAAGCGCTACGGTCGCCAAAACCGAAACTATCTTCCGAACGACGCCCATCGTTTCCTACAGCTCGCAATCGACCCAGATGACGGCGCTCGTGAGGTCGCCCATAGGCTGGCTAATGATCGGTTTCGGCCCCAGGCGGGCGAACACGCCGCCGAATTTGCCGTTGAAGGTGTAGAGACCCGGCATGTTGTTGTAGAACGCCGTCTCGCGCGGGATGTCGGCATCGTCGGCGATCAGCAAGTCGTTGCAAATGGGCAACAGCTCGGTGCGGAACGGCGTCAGGTAGGTCTGCACGAGAAAGGGCGCGCCGGCGCGGCCGTTGGCGAAACGGTCGACGATATCGTTCCATTCTTCCTGCGACCACATCTGGCCGGCGTACACGTCATGGGCACCGTACTGGTCGGTGGGCTTGATGATCCAGGCGTCCTTGTTAGCGCGCACCTCGTCGAGGTTTACGTGCGCGTCGTCGAGGAATCTCGTCTGCGGCACGTACGCGTCGACGAAATCGCATTCCTCCTGCGTGAACATCTCGCGCGTCTCGGGCCAGAACACCGCGTCGAAGATCTGCTTGTCGTGAACGATGTGGCCGGCGAAACTGCCGATGAGCGCCACCGCCCCGTCGCGCACGGCCGAAATCATGTCCTGGCTTTCGTCCCAGTTGTTCAGGATGTCGTTCGTTACGCTACGCCGCCAACTGGCGTCGATCCTGCGCCCCTTCTTGTCGCGCAGCTCGCGCTTAGCCGGGTCGTACACGAGGTCGCGCACGTCTTCGACCAAGCACGGGTAGCCGTGTTCGCCGAAGTAGCGCGCGTACACGCGGAACTCGTCGACGACGGCGTTCTCCATGAAATCGGCAATGGCGAACGTGGCCTGCTCCACCTTGTTCTCGAACGTGCCGTATATGCGGATGAACTCCTCGACCCAGGGGTTGAACAGGTCGGACGTCTTCAGATCATGGTGCCCGGCGAAACGCTTGAACGTCTCGGATTGGGCAATCGAGATGTTGAGCTCGCGGTCTTCGTTCATGCCCGATGAGCCGTCGGCGTTCCATTCGCAGAAGCCGCCCGTGAGGTCGTCCTCGTTCAAGAACACGTCGAAACGCGCGAACGGCAGCAGCGCATCGTAACGCTGCGGGATGAGGATGAGCTCGCGCAGACGCTCGTCGTAGTCGAACAGCTCGCGATAAGCAGGGTCGTCGAGGTAGCGACGCATCACCTTCTCGCAGATGCGGTGCGAGGTCTCGGCAAGCCATTTCATCTTGTCGTGGGTTTCTTGGTCGAACAGGCGCGGCACGAACGACGACTCGGCCTGGATGTAATGAACGAGCGCCGTGGAATTCTCCATGTAGGCGAACGCCGTTTCCCGCCCTGCTATGTCGCCGTCGAGCTCTTCGATAATGTCGAGGTATTCCCGCGTGTATTCGGCGTTCCTGGTCATGTGCGCCTCCCTTGTTAACGTATGTGAAAGTGTAGCATTAGACCACCGCATAAGGTGCCCCGCTTACCGCCAGACCCAAAGCGGTGCAATTCCGCGGGCTACCCCACTTACTGCCAGACCCAAAGTGGGGTAGTTTCGCGGATT
>JAFUBE010000280.1 GCA_017460365.1 Eggerthellaceae bacterium | reverse complement strand
GTCGACCGCTTCGAAAAACCCGTGACTAACTAGTTCCGACATCAAGCTGGCCCGTTTTAACGATTTTATACTCGCAAGGCGTTGAATACCCATTAGCAATGCGTTACTGACCGTGATGCTTATTTGCGCATTTTCGCTGGCGACAGCCATCAAAATCCCCCCTTCGCTAATTAGATTACCACACTGCCATTGTCTTAGTCAATGTCTTATTCTACTGAAATTTGGCAATTCGAAACGCTCTATTCGTCTCGACGCTTCAAATAAGAGGTGCCCCCGAGATCAAATTAGCATCTTCCAATCTCGGGGGCACGACACAAACCGTTTTCCAGAATCGAAGCGACAACCTCTATTTCGATCGTTACTTCACCACCACCTTGAACGTCACGTCCTTGCAGCCGGTCTTGTAGTTGCTCCCCGCCTTGTTCGTGGCTTTAACCCGCACCTTCACGCTGTATGCCTTCTTGGCAAGACCACCCTTCACAGTGACGTTGCCGTTTTTGGTGTTCACAGTAATCTTCTTGTTGCCGGACAGCTTCTTATACGTCACCTTGCCCTTGGCCTTCGACACCGCGAGGACCTTCGAGCGGGCGAGCGTCTTGGTCGTGCTGGACTTCGCCACGACGGCCGTCTTCGGCGTGACCTTCATCGGCTGGGCAGCCTGGTTGATCTTGAACGTCTTCGTCACGTTGCCTGCGTACATGCCTATGCCCGTCGCGGTCACCGAGGCGGTGCCTGCGTTGATGTTGTTGGTGTAGGCCACCGTGTAGTCTGTGTCCTTCGCGAGCGTCTTGCCGCCGAGCGACACCGAGACGGACGGCGTCTTGGCGTTGCCGTTGTAGGTGTAGGCCGTCTGCGACACCGTCATGCTCGCGTCGTTGATGCTCGTCGGCTCGCCGTCGATGCCGCGCAGCTTGTCGAGGTGGGATTGGTTGAAGTACGACCAGCCATCGCCGTCGCTTCCGCCGACGCCGTAATGCGAGCGGTAAGTCGTGAGTGCAGAGGTTGGAACGTAGATATTGGCATTGTTGCCAGCTTGCATAATAGGCGTGCCAACGAAGGCGTGCCATATTGATTTACCGTCACTGCCATCTGAGATTGGCATAACCGAGTGGAACACGACTTTTCTTATGCCGGATTGACTGAAAGAACCGTAAGTCGAAACCGGTTGGTTGTAATATGTTGATATGGTTGAGAATGAGGCAGGTAACTCAATTTCAGTCAAACTCGAGCAGCCACTAAAGGCAGATGTCCCTATAGAGCGCAATGAGTTGCCAAAGCTTATCTCATATAACGACGCGCAATGCTCGAAAGCCGCGTCACCTATGCTCATCACCGTATCCGGAAGGTGGATTGAAGCGAGCGAGCTGTAGCGAAAGGCTCTGTATGAAATATCAGTGCACTTCGAATTTGGCAGGAAAATAACTTGGCCCAATTTAGTGATATCCGAGAAACTGGCGGAATACTCGAGCCTTCCTGACCAACTCTCAGTAAATTTGAAGCGGAACGATCCGGTAATCTTACCCACATCTGCGGCAATGTACACTGTTTGAGTGTTCCATTGTATAGGGCTAAGTTGCTGCCCATCCCATGTATCGGAAATCTCTGAACCCGACGAATCGCATGGCACCAGATATCCATCAGACCTCAGAAGCGCATACGTCGATGTTGCTCCATCAGCTTGTGCAGCAACCAGGTCGTCTGCAAAAGCCTGTGGCGCGAGTGAAAGCGCTAACGCGATTGTGGCTATTGTGACGGAAAATACCGCCATTGTCTTCTTGAATACTGAGTCCATGCGCGCCTCCTTCAACTTGGGCGCATGATTCGTGAGAAGCGCCCACCTCCAGTTGTCACGCTGACGACATCCGCAGTCGATATGAAGCAGGCGCCCCTCGCGGCGCCGACTGCGGATATCTTCAATTTGCGTGACGCGCTCGATTATATCCCAAATCAGACGGTTTATCTGTAATCGCTCCTGCCAGAACTCTGGAATTGTCGCACCTGATTTAGCAGTTAAACAGGCGCTCAGCATATTAAGAGTCGATTTTGCCCAAATCTTGTTTACTTCAATGAGCGACGATACCTACTGTGAGTTTTGCGAGATGACACGCTCCGAAACGCCGTCAACCACCCACGCAATACCTCGCACAATTCCGCTTCGCACAATGGTGGAGATACCGCGCTTGCAGCGCTTTTCGAAGGGAAGTTGACCGCGACCCTCCGCGAGTCGGGCGGCAGTCATGCCGAATCAAGCAGCCGCTTGGTTCGGCGGTTGCAAACCCGACGAGCAAGGAGGAACCAAAATGACGTACTTCGACCATTGCGCCAGCCTGGACGAGCTGAAAGCCGCTTACAAGAAGCTGGCCTTGAAGCACCATCCCGACATGGACGGTAACGTGCGCACCATGCAGGAAGTCAACGCCGAGTACGACAAGATTTTCGCTGTGCTAAAGGAGTTGCATAACCTCGACGCCGAAAACCCAGAGAGCAAGGCCCGAGCAACGACGGAAGCGCCCGAGGAATTCCGCGCCGTGGTTGACGCGCTGCTGAAGCTGGAAGGAATCGAGGTCGAGCTGTGCGGCTCCTGGCTCTGGATTGGCGGGAACACCTACCCGCACCGCGAAGCGCTCAAAGCCGCAGGTTGCCTTTGGAGTCGAACGAAGAAACGCTGGTACTGGCGGCATGCCGAGGACGATTGCCGGTGGAGCCGGGGAACCGCCACCATGAGCGAGATTCGCGGCAAATACGGCAGCGAATGGCTACGCAAAACCGACGACAAGCAAACGTTACCGGCATAAGCCAAGACAGCAAGAACCCCCGTCAATCGGCGGGGGTTCTCGTGGCTACAAACTCGATTCGCTGGAAAAGTTTGTAAATCGTTTGTAAAAACACTTCCAGTTCGTTCAAAACCCAGGCGTATCACCTGGTCAATCGTCTATTCTTTACGCCTCTTCGCGCATGTGGGGGAAGAGCAGCACATCGCGGATCGATTCGCTGTCGGTGAGCAGCATGACCAGACGGTCGATGCCGATACCGACGCCGCCGGCGGGCGGCATGCCGTATTCGAGCGCGCGGATGTAGTCGGCGTCGTAGCCCATGGCCTCGTCGTCGCCCATGTCTTTGGCGGCGACCTGCGCGTGGAAGCGCTCGGCCTGGTCGACCGGATCGTTCAGCTCGTTGAAGGCGTTGGCGTACTC
>JAFUBE010000279.1 GCA_017460365.1 Eggerthellaceae bacterium | reverse complement strand
TGGTCGCCTTTCTGCTAGGACGTTAGGTCGGCGGGCGGGGCATGGTCCAGCTCCGCGATGATTTCGGCGCGCGAACACGGCCGCACGCGCAGCAGCTCGAGACTTAGCTCCTGGAACACGCTGTTGTCCAGGCCCTTGGCCCTTACGTAGTCGCCGTGTGCGCCGGTTACTGCTGCCACCTCGGCCGATATCGTGAGCTTCGGATAGCGCCCCCTCACGAGCTTACGCTCATGTAACAGTCGCGACTGCTCCTTGGTGATGGGAAGACCCTTCTGCACCAGGTCGAGCAGAAGGACGGTAACGAGGTCGAGATTGGGGTCCTTAGCAAGCAGACGCGAGTAGTCTTCATTCAGCACGGTCCCGTAGAGCGTCACTGACACGCGAGCTGGTTTGGTGAGGTCGTAGGTGGGCATGGGAAGCAAGCGGCCACGCTGGATGTCGAAGACGTTGCGGATGCCGATGGCGTTGCGGTCTATCATCCCCGTCTTGTTCATCGCGCTCGAAAGCAGCGGGTTGCGGTAGTAGGGAGGCTTGTAACCGCTTTCGAGCGCAGCCTCAATGGTCTCGGGGATGAACGTGCCCTCGTTCTTGAACACAAGCCTGTCCTCATACTCCAAGACGTTAATCTTGCCGGACATCCGAAAGTCTTGGTGTGCTATCGCGTTGTGCAGGAGCTCGCGGATGACTTCGGGGCTGTAGCGATGCGCCTCGGTGGGGAACAGCGTGTCCTCGCGGTCGAAGAAGCGGTACTTCTCGTTTCTGATCTTGCCAAGCACCCGGTCAACCTGCATGATGAACGGCGGCTCGAAGTGCTCATATGCGATGGTGGAGCCATCGCTCGCATACAGCGTCCAGGTGATGCATGGCTCTATACCGCCCAGGAACACGCTCGCCTCAGACTTGCCCAGAAGAACGAGGGCGGCGTTCGTCACGTGCCCGTGGATGATGAGCCCCATCTTGCTCAGGATGGAAACCTCGTCCAGGTCGCGGACGACTGGCTGGCTCTCCTCGAACTTCTCCACATACTTCTTGCAGGCAAACGACACTGCGTCTGGATCAAGATCGTCTAAGTTTGCCTCGAACGCGAGCTGCCGCGACCAGTCTGGGCGGCTTTGCCCGTAAATGGCCTCCAGCTTGAACTTGGGCATCTCGACCAGAGACTCGTTTTCGCGCGACCACGGTATGCCATGCCAAGTGGTCGGCGTGGCGAAGGTTCCCACGGGGATCTGGAAGGCCACGATGCGCTTGCCCTCCACCTCGAACTCGTAGATCTCCTCGAAGGTCATGCCGTCGTTGGTGAACTTGGCAATCTCATGCTTGAGCCGGCGCAAGCCGACGCTCGGCGCCTTTGCCTCCTTGCGGTAGGCGGTTCCCTGAATCTTGCGGTCGTTCGTGATGCCGAAGAGCAGCCATCCGCACTCAGTACCGCGCAGGTTCGCCTCGTTGCTGAGTGCCGAGAAGTACTTCCCGATGTCCTCGAAGTCGTAGTTCTGCTTGGCGGCCTTGTACTCGACCACCTCGGTCTCCACGTCCCCGATGAGGCGCAGGACCAGGGAGGGCATCTCGCTCAGCTTTCGTATCATGGCGCTCCCAACTAATGTAATCGCATTCCCAAACTAATGTAATTCTACGCCTGATTACATTAGTTGGCTACAGGGCATCTGTCTGGCGCATGGAATCCGCTGATGGATCTAATGGAATCTCAAAGCTCCATTCCATTAGTCGTTCGGCGCGTCTAGCTGCGGTTTCTCTTTCCTGAAGGACGAAAGCTAACGTAATCGGGCATGGAAAATTCCCGAACCGTTCCAGTTTTACATTAGTTTGCGGAAGCGTTTTTACGGCCCCGATTTCCATCCCCTTCCAGCCCGCGCACCCGAGCCTTGGCCGTCTTCTCGTCCTCGCCGTACCATTCCTGCCGATACTCCCAGGCGTTCATGGTGACGCCAACCTCCGCCATGTCCTGAGCCTTCTCGGCCGCCACGTCCTGGATGATGGAGTCGTCTAATGCGAAGACTTACGTTATGCGAAGCTGCGGCCCGTCTGAAGCGCCGAGCTGCCGGGATGCTCCGCATTGCTTCGCATAACATCCTAAGATTCCACCGTCACGTAAAACCCGTTATGGAGGTGGATCTGCATGGGAAAGTCAATTGGCGAACTGCTGGCAAGTGCCAGGCGGTTCATGGAGGACGCAGGCTATTCCGAGGTACAGCTTGGCGCTTTCCAAGCCGAATGGAACGCCGCTGCAAGTCTGTGCGAGGCGTGGGGAGTCGATTCGTACGACGCGTCAGTCGAACAGCGCGTAATCGCCGAGCGGGGGCTCGACGATTACTGGGCCTTGTCCGCGGTCGGAAAACGCAAGGTCCGCGCGCTGAAGTGCCTTCTCACCATAGACGAGAGAGGCGAGATGCCCGCACGGCCATGCAAGCGCAAGTACAACGTTCCGGAAGGGCTGACCCATGTGGAGGAGTCGTATCGCCGGCATCTAGTGTCGCGCGGGGTCAAGAGAACCACCGTCGAGAGCAACATGGCGCACGTACGCGCCTTCCTCGGCGAGGTAGGCTGTGCCCAAGTAACAGACATCACATGCGTTGACGTCGTCTCCTTCCTTCGCGAGCATGGGCTGCCCAGCCCGCAATCCGTCGCCTGTCGGCTGTACTGCCTGCGAGCTTTCTTGCGCTTTCTCGTCGAGGCTTACGGATGCGACGACGCGCTCGCATCCATGTTCCCCGTGATCCCCGCCCACAAGGAGCATGCGCTCATGTCGACGTTCAGCTCGGACGAGGTCGCCGCCGCGCTCGCGGCGCGGCCCGCGTCGACGAGTCCGCTGAGGGGCAGGGCGATCCTCCTCATGGGCGCATTGACCGGCATGCGGGCCGTAGACATCAGGGGGCTGCGGTTTGAGGACTTGGATTGGCGTAAAAACCTGATCCGGTTCACGCAGAGGAAGACGGGGGTCGAGTGCGTGGTGCATATGCCCGAAGAGCTGCGCCTTGCAATCATCGACTACCTTAAAAACGAGCGGCCGAATGCCGGCGGACCGCTGTTTTTGAGCTCATCGGCGCCATTGCGCGGGTTCGAGGAGTCGGGCTACACGTTCCATCGCGTGGCCTCGGCGGCATACGATGCCGGAGGGGTCGATGTCGGCGGACGGCATCACGGCATGCATTCTCTTCGCCATTCGGTTGCGACGCGCATGCTGTCGGGGGACACGGCCCTCCCCGTCATATCCGGAGTCCTCGGCCATTCAAACGCCAACACGACCCGCAAATACCTGGCGGTCGACGTCGAAAGGCTCCGCGAGTTCGCGCTGGAGGTGCCCCGTGGATAGGATCATAGAGTTCGAGGGGGAGACCGCCCGCCTGTTCGTGGACTTCGTCAAGTACAAGAAGGCGATGGGGTACGCCATGTCCGTCTGCGGGCAGTATACCTTGCGGGGCATCAACCGCGTGGTCGAGAGGGTAGGCGTCTCGGACGGAGCGGTGGTCGGCCCCGAGGCGATGCGCGAGGTCTGCGCCAAAAGGGACGGGGAGTCGGGTTCCACGCGGGAGAAGCGGGTCGTGATGCTTCGCCAGTTCCGCCTCTTTCTAGCAAGCAGGGGCTATCGGCCCACGATTCCCCCTCCCGGAACGGCAAGGGCCGAGCGCAGTTTTGTGCCGCACGTGTTTACGGAGGCCGAGATGGCCCGGGTGATATCGGAAGCAGACCGCGACGAGCGCGGGTGGGTTGGCCTCGTCGCCAGGCTGATCTGGTGCTGCGGCCTGCGCATGGGCGAGGTCTGCGCGCTTACCCTCGCAGACGTCGACCTCGAATCGGGCACGCTGCTGGTGAGGAGGTCCAAGGGGGACAAGACCCGACTCGTGCCGATGTCCGCCTCCATGTGGGGGTTTATGGCGGAATACGTCAGGAGCAGGGGCCTCGAGCACGCAGACGGCGCCCGCCCGCTCAGCGAGAAGCCGAGCGGCGGCCACTACCTGTCAGGCAACGCGGGCAAGGCGGTGAAGGCGGCGATGGAGAGGTCGGGGGTCAGGACGCGCGAGGGGAAGGTCCCCCGTCCCCATGACGCGCGCCATGGGTTCGCGGTCCGGTCGCTCGAGCGCGCGGAGGAGAAGGGCCTGGACCCCTACGTCTCCCTGCCCCTGCTCGCCCAGTACATGGGCCACGCCGACATAAAGAGCACCGAGTACTACCTGCGCTTCACGCAGGGGGCATATACCCGGGTGCTCGATGCCCAGGCCGTCAACACCGCAGTCGTGTTCGGGGGTGATGGGCAGTGAAGACGCTGCAATCCCTCCTCTCGGGGTTTCTGCTCGAGTACCTCCCCCGCCGCCGGGGGTTCTCCGGCAACACCGTCGAGTCGTACCGCGACTCGCTGGCGGCGCTGCTGCGGTGGTTCGATTCCGCGAAGGGCGTGCGCCCCGAGACGCTGACGGTCATCGACTTCGACGCGGCCAACGTGTCGGAGTTCGCCGCCTGGCTGGTCGAGGGCGTCGGCCGGGCTCCGAGCACGGCGAACAACCGCCTGGCCGCAATCAAATCGTTCATGCGGTACTGCCAGCTTGAATGCCCGGAAGCCTCGAAGGTTGCCGCGGGCGTGCTTTCCCTGAAGCCTATGTCAAGGGGCGCGGATTCCGTGGACTACCTCACCGTCGACGCGGTCAGGGCGCTGGTGGATGCCGCCTCGTCAGACGAGCGGGACCATGCGCTGGTGTCGCTGCTCTACGACTCTGGATGCAGGGTGAGCGAGATTGCAGGATGCGTTATCTCGGACATGAGGACGGAGCCCCCGTGCACCCTCAAGGTCATCGGCAAGGGGCGGAAAGCGCGAGTGGTTCCCATCAGCGCTCCTGTCGGTCGAATAGTGACGCGGTACCTCGCCTCGAGACGTTCTGGCTCTGGCCCTTCTGACCCGCTATTCGTTAACAGGGCGGGACGGGCGATAGGGCGTGCGGGCATCGCCTACGTTCTCAGCTGCATAGCCGCAAAAGCACACGAGACCTCGCCGGACACCGTTCCGGAAAAGGTCAACCCTCATCGGTTGCGCCATTCCAAGGCGATGCACATGCTCGAAGCAGGGGTGAACCTTATCTACATTCGCGACTTCCTCGGACATTCGAGCGTGACGACGACCGAAGTCTACGCGAGGGCGAATCCCGAGATGAAAAGAAAGGCGATTGAGGACGCTGGGGCGATGGTGCTCGGCGCATCCCGGTATAGCGCGGAGGAAAGGCAGGATCTTGAAGCTGGTTGAAGAACCTGCTGTAATTGCCCACGTTATGCGAAGCAATGCGGAGCATCCTGGCAGCTCGGCGCTTCAGACGGGCCGCAGCTTCGCATAACGTAAGTCTTCGCATTAGACGACTCCATCATCCAAGACGTGGCGGCCGAGAAGGCGCAGGACATGGCCGAAGTGGGCGTCACCATGAACGCCTGGGAGTATCGCACCAAGTGGTATGGCGAGGACGAGAAGACGGCCAAGGCGCGGGCACGTGGGCTCGCGAAGGGCACGGCACCAAAGGGTGACGACGCCTAGCGTTCGCTCCAAAGGAGGAAGTCGACCTTCTTCACGGGGGTGAGCCAGGCGTAGTCGGGAAGGAGCTCGTCGAATAGCCTGATGTTCCTCTCGGCATCCTCCGTGGCCAGGTAGGTCTCGTACCAGGAGACGATCTCGCCATACACCTCGACGGCGTTCTCGAGCTTTGCCTGGGCCGTCGTCCCCTTGAGCCTCAGTCCGAGCCTTGCGAGCACCAGGCTGTCCCATATCGGCCTGTCGGGGTGGAGCGTGGCGATCATCTTGCTGGTGAAGGACGCCTCCACGTTGCCCGTGAGCTCGTGCATCTCGCGCAGCACGTCCCCGAACGCCGTGGAGGGGCTGGCCTTCTGCCTCTCCATGATCGCGTAGTAGCTCGACTGCCACTCCGCATTCCTGCGCACGCGGTAGAAGCGGTTGTAGAACCGCTGGAAGTCGGCGTCGGAGCTGACGTCGGTCTCGCGCACGGTGCGCTGTATGCGGCGTAGCCTTCGAGTCCCCATGCCCGCACGAGAGATGACTGGATGGCCGCTCGGCCGTCTATGGTGGTGGGCATGGCCATGGGGCTCGCCTCGCTTCCTGTGAACGCCTGCAGGTGCAATTGTAACGGGTGGGGTGGCGTCATCAGGCGGCAGGTGCGGCCTTCAGGTGTGGCGGCGTCCGGAGTGGCGTGCTGCGTCAGGTGGGCTGCCAAGAGCCCGCAGGCGCTTGCTGATGGAGCTGGTGTGGACGGGGCGCGAGCAGGGCTATCGCGGCACTGGAGCGGCCCCTGGTGGGCGCAGCAGAGTGCCAGTCGCAGGTTGAGCAGCTCGGGTGCGGTAGCCGGTGGCATGCGGCGGCTGCTGGGCAACCGTTGCAATGGAGTCTTTGCCGCCCGCGCTGGCCGATAGACCGGGCGTGCGCGGACGAGCGCGTGACGGCAGCAGCCCGGTCGGCCATGCGTAGGGTGTGCGCCGCTGGCCGGGCGTGACGCACGCTGACCACGCGCCCCGTTGACCTCGCATTAGGCCGGACGCCGGCGTAGGGCGGGCTGAGCACGCGGCCGGAAGCAGACCGCGAAGCGGGCTGCTGTAGGCGCGTATGCGAAGACCGACCGGAGCCGACGGCTGGCCGTACGGGAGACTCCCATGGGCGCGTGGGCTGCGTGTGGCACGAACGGCCCGAGCGCACACCCGGAGCATGGACGGCCGGGCTGCGGACAACCCGAGGTTGGTAGCGCGCGACCGGGCTAGCGGCCAGGGATGGCGGCAAAATAAATTCAAACGTCACGAGAATGGAAATGCCGCGCGTTAGCCCTGTCCCAACTTGCGATTCATCTGTCCTTTTCGTGGTACAGACTGGCGAGGTTTAGCGGCTAGTATTTCTGTCCGTGGTGAGGCTTAAGCTCAACGACATTCTTTTCGTCTGACCGAGAGTCTGGGAAATTGAGCGTTGGCAGTAACGGATATAGCAAGCGATGTGTGGTAACTGGTATCATAGTTAGCTTACAAGAGATGGTATAGTTGGGCATTTTGTGCAGCTATTTGAACTGAAACGGAAGGTTAGAGCGGTGGTTGCTGGCGAGGGTCATAACGCGCACATGACAGTCGTAGACTTGTTCTCAGGCTGCGGTGGTATGTCACTCGGCTTCAAGAACGCCGGGTTCGAGCTTCTTGCCGCATACGACAACTGGCAGCCTGCACTTGACGTCTACAAATGCAACTTCGATAGTCCTGCATTTCTGCGCGACCTTAGCGATGAGAGCGTCGTTGACGAGATTTCGGCATTACGACCTGACGTGATCATCGGTGGTCCACCGTGTCAAGATTTTTCACAGGCGGGGAAACGCTCAGAAGGTGGCGGGCGTGCCATCCTCACCGTTCGATACGGCGAAATAATTGCCGAATGTAGGCCGAAGCTCATTGTCATGGAGAATGTTCCGCGCGTGCGAACGAGCAAGGCGATGGAGAGCATTCGGACACTCCTTAAAGACTGCGGTTATGGCTTGACCGGCAGAGTACTCGACGCGAGTCGTTGCGGTGTTCCCCAGGCAAGAAAGCGTTTCTTCCTGGTCGGATGTCTCGGCGCTGATGATGAGTTTCTCGGAGAGATTCTCGATGCCAATCTGGCAAATCACCAGATGACGATTCGAGAGTATCTTGGCGATAGTTTGGGAACGGATTACTATTTCCGTATCCCGAGGAGTTATGACCGTCGTGCGATATTCAGCATTGATGAGCCGGCAATGACCATGCGCGGCGTGGACAGACCCATTCCGCCGAACTACAAGCTGCATCCAAACGACGCGGCACCCCTGAACGAAGCACGCTGTCTCACTCCAAAAGAACGGAGTCGGATTCAGACTTTCCCGGAAGAGTTCGAGTTTTTCGGAACGAAAACCGACGTCAACCAGATGATTGGAAACGCCGTCCCGGTTAATATGGCCGAATATGTTGCCCGTGCCATCCTGGAATACTTTGAGGGTGGTGCCGATGCGCTGTGTTGATCTGTTCTGTGGCTGCGGGGGCATGTCGCTCGGCTTTCAGAACGCCGGGTTCGAAATCGTTTCCGCTTATGATCGGTGGGGAGCTGCGGTTGATATCTACCGTGCCAACTTCAATCATCCAGTTTTCGAGGTAGACCTTTATCAGGACGATGCCATCGAAGGCATCAGGAATGCAAACCCAGATATCATCATCGGTGGACCGCCCTGCCAAGATTTCTCGATTGCAGGACCTCGTCTGAGGGGCGAACGCGCAAACCTGACGATACGCTATGCGAACATCATTGCCGACATAAAGCCCGAGTGGTTTGTAATGGAGAACGTCTATAACATTGAGCGCATGGATGTTCTCCCCGAAGCATTGGAAATCTTCAAGGAAGCGGGATACGGCCTGACTAGACGTGTGTTGAATGCTAGTCTCTGCGGCGTGCCTCAAATACGCAGGCGCTTTATTCTTGTGGGCCACCTGGGTGACGAAGACGATTTCTTAGGCGAGCTCCTCGATTCAAGGCTTGCCGATAAACAGATGACCGTACGGGACTACCTCGGGGATAAGCTCGGAACTCAGTATTACTATCTGCACCCGCGTAACTTCCAGCGACGCGGCGTGTTTACGATTGACGAGCCAGCTGTTACTGTACGCGGTACGAACAGTCCGATACCACCCTCCTACAAGAGGCATCATGCTGATAAGGCTGACATCA
>JAFUBE010000278.1 GCA_017460365.1 Eggerthellaceae bacterium | reverse complement strand
CGCAGCCCGAGCGGGCATGCGCGCCTGCAAGCGCGCATGCGGCTTGCCCGCGGGCTCGATGCCCGCCGGCAAGCCACGCGGCGGCGGGTTCCGCATGGGGCGATGACGATGAAGGGGGTCGTGCCGGGGAGACCGTCATCATCGTCGTGACCGTCATCCCGTCAGCGTGCGGCCGGTCGCCTCAGCCCGCATCCCCTACTTCACCGTGACCGCGAGCGTGACGGTCTTGGAGCCGCTCTTGTACGTCGTGTTGCCTGCTGCGGTGACCTTCACCTTCAGCTTGTAGGTACCCGCCTTGGTTCCCCTCTTCACGGTGACCTTGCCGTTGGACGCTACGGTGACCTTGCTTCTGGCGTTCTTGGTCACGTTCGCTGTAGCCTTGTAGGTGACCTTGCCCTGGTTCTTCTTCACGGTGAACGCCTTGGACGCTTTGACCGATCGCGCCTTCGACTTCACCTTCGATACGGAGAACGAGACGGTCTTGGTTTTCACGGTGATAGGGTTGGCCTTCAGCTCCTTCGCTATGGTGAACGATGCCTCGTAGATGTCGTCCTTCCTCTGGTAGCCCCAGCCGTAGTCGTAAATCTGGAAGAACTCGACCTTGTAGCTGCCAGTTTCCGCAAGGTCACAGCTCCACTCGACAGGCACCTTGTCGTACCAGTCCTCCTTCATGACCTTCACGTCTTCCTGATAGAGGACGTTGCCGTCCTTGTACAAGACGAACCGCGCCTTGTTGTAGCTGGAATTGCCGGTGTAGCTCTTCGTCAAGCCCTTCATGGTTATCGTCTGGGGCGTTCCGTAGAACGTGGGGCCGCCTTCCACCGTGACCCATCCCCAGTTGCTCGACTGCGTCGAAAGCTGGGCCTTACCAGCGCTCAACCCGCTTCCGTCAGCAGCGAGCGCGACGGCAGGCATCAGCCCCACGGCGAGGACGATGGACAGGGCGATCGCGGCGAGGCGCTTCTTCATCATGGTCACGCTTCCTTTCGCTGAGGATGCAAGTCATATTCATAATAGCAAAGTGGACGCGACGACTGGTGGCCTGGCAGGCAACTTCTCGTAAACCGGGGTGAAAACGGAACCGCATGCTCGAACGGGCGCGGAATCATTCTGCTCAAATTCTGCTCACGACTTACGACCAAAAGAAAGCTGGTCAGAAGATTCTACCTTCTGACCAGCGCTTTTGTTGGTCGCGGGGGCAGGATTTGAACCTACGACCTCCGGGTTATGAGCCCGGCGAGCTACCAGACTGCTCCACCCCGCACTGTGTATGTATGCCGCTAACGGCGAAGAAATACTCTATACGATTATGAGATAGACTGCAAGGGTGAACATTTCTCCTTCACAATTGACCCAGGGGGCTTGATGAACCAACAGGAAATCGACGAGCGCATCGCTCGCGCGCTCGAGATGCACAGCCGCGGCTTCAATTGCGCGCAATGCGTGACTTGCGCGTGTGCCGATCTTGTTGACGCCGACGAGGCGACCGCATTCAAGATGGTTGAAGGCCTTGGCGGCGGCATGGGCGGCTTCACCGAGACGTGCGGCGCGATTGCCGGCGGCGCGACAGTGCTCGGCTTTGCGACGAGCGACGGTCCGCACAATCCACGCACGAAGGGCGCTACCCACAAGAAGACGAAGCAGCTCGTTGCCCGCTTCAGCGAGAAGAACGGGTCCACGCTCTGCAAAGAGCTGAAAGGCCTGACGGGCGGCCCGGTTCTGCGCTCCTGCGACGGCTGCATCGAAGATGCCCTGCGCCTCACCCTCGATCTGTTGTAGTACCCCACTTTGGGTCTGGCAATAAGTGGGGTAGTCGACGCCTTATCGGCCGCAGCAGGTGCGGTATGGCTTGCCGCTGCCGCATGGGCAGGGGTCGTCGGGGGCTACCTTCATGACGGAGCCGTCTTCGTTGTAGAACATGCGGCGGCCGGTGAGCTGCTCGTAGAGTTCCTGCGGCGACCAACCGTTGTTTTCCCAGGATGGCATGGCGTTGAACACGTTGGTCACCAGGCGCACGAAGCGTTCCTCGCCGGCAACGCAACCATCGAGCCCTAAGTCTTGCGTGAGGCGGTAAAGCTCTTCCAGGCTGCCCGACTCGATCGAGGTCAGCACGTATTCCTGGGCCGCCAAGTCCGCGAACGTGTAGTCGTCTCGCCCGTCGGGAATGCGCTCGTCGAGGAAGCGCCGCAGGCGTGCCACATTCGAGTCGCCGAGCAGCTCGCCGAGCGGCGTGTTCTCCATGAGCGTACGCGGAAGCGGTTTCGGTCCGACTTCGGCGCGTGCCTTCAGCAAGTCCCGCTTGTACTGCTCGTAGTACGCAAGCTCTTCGCGCAACCCCCCGTAACCGCCCGCGCGCAACGCCGTCTGCGTGATGTAGTCGGGCATAAGCGTGTAATACACCAGGTAATCGCGCGTTTGGAAGTTCCACAAGCCGAAGTACGCATCGGGAAACGACGCTTCGTGGTGCACGAGCAGGTTGAAATCGTCGCGCTCGAGCGGGTCGGGCACGAGCGCCCGGTATTGATCGTACGCCTCGTCGATTTCGACGACGCCACGCGCGAGCACGCTCGCAATGGCGCAGTTGACCGCCTGGTCACTCTGTATGTCGACGCGATCTCGTTCGACTTGCGTTGTGTCGATCAGGTGGGCCGCCACCGATGGGTCCGACGCGCTCACCCCGCGACGTGCGAGCTCTGCCACCACTGCCGACTCGCGCTCGAGCGTGTCGAGCCCTGCGAGCACACTGCGGTGAAATCCGGGCGGAAGCGCTTCTTCGTCGCCTGCGGCTTCGCGCGAAAGCTCGGCCAGCAGGGCATCGAGCTCTTCGTTGCGCTTGGCCGCAAGATGCGCGCCCGCGACGTCGATGAACTCAGCGGCGGTCGAAACGATGCCCTCGGCGCAGCGGTTCTCGAAATCGTCTTGGATGCGTGCCATGTCGCCCGTCGAGCCGCCGACGTCGTACACCTGCATGAAGCCGTCGTAAACGACCAGGTCGTCGAACGG
Source organism: Eggerthellaceae bacterium (assembly GCA_017460365.1). Lineage (GTDB taxonomy): Bacteria > Actinomycetota > Coriobacteriia > Coriobacteriales > Eggerthellaceae > UBA9715. The sequence continues at coordinate 551 of JAFUBE010000278.1, read as the reverse complement.
CAGCAACACCATTTCCACGTACGCAGGCACCTTGCCGATTTCACCTTCCAGCTCGAGCGTGACCCCCGACACCGAGAACACGCCCACGTCGTTCATCATGAGCGCTCGGCCACCCTGATAGCGCACGACGATATACACGCCCGAAAGCGCATTCTTCCACGTGAGCACTGTATCGAGGCAGCGCTGCGGCAAGCGCGCGGGGTTGTCGCGCACGAATGTATCGATGATCTCGACGTTCTCCCACAGCGCACGGGCCACGAGCGACACCTTCATGTCGCCGATCTGGCTCTCGTAATCGAGCGTGAACCCCTCGACGACTTGAAACCGCTCGTTAACGTAGAGCAGCAACGCGTCCATCGTGTCGAAGAATCTGTTGCATTGTTCATCGTTAAGAACCAAAGTGAGAACCTCCTGATGCCATTGTACTCCGACCCGATACGCCCAAGTTCTCGGTTACAATCCAGAGTGAAACACAGAAAGGAATCACAATGCCCATCATCGACGCGCATGCGCATATATACCCCAGCAAAATCGCCGCGAAAGCAGTGGCT
>JAFUBE010000277.1 GCA_017460365.1 Eggerthellaceae bacterium | reverse complement strand
TCTGCATCGAATCGAAGGAAAATGAGGTATCATAGCAACCCTAACGCGGGTGTTGCCAAGTGGTAAGGCCCCAGCTTCCCAATCTTTTTTGGGGCATATCAGGGTCTTACCGCTTGGTTCATGACCTGCGATTTTTGTATCTCGGTGGTACTCCATAAATCTCGGAATACCCCGCCAAAATCCACCAAACAAATCCACCAAAAACAAGAGGCCTCCGACCTTGAGACCTCGCGAATATTCTCTGGAGCGGGCGACGGGACTCGAACCCGCGAAATGAAGGCTTGGGAAGCCTTTGCCTTACCACTTGGCCACGCCCGCGTAGCGAGAAATTCTAACACAGTTGCGGCAAATTGCGTCCCCCTCAGCCGCGTGAATTCGCGAGCGTACACGTGGAATCCAGAGAAGGTCGAACGGTGGTTCGCAAACATGACTCATACTAACAACCGAAAGGGGTTTACCATGACCACAGATAAGCAATGGAATGAAATGCTCGAGGAGCACGAGCTCGCCTACTTCCGGGCAGACTTGGCGCTCAGCTCGCCGCAGTCCTACAGCATCTAGGAGAAGGCGGAGATCTGCGACCAGATGGCCGCCAGCACCGCAGCGGTCGACGCGGCGATGAAGGCAGACTTCGACGCCCTGCCCGAATTTGCCCAGCAGCGTCTCATGGAAATGCTCTGCGCCTCCGGCGTCGAAAGCCGCGAGTTCTGGGAGGGCATACTGCTGGGCAAGACAGCGCCGCTCGGGGAGCCGCCGACGTTCGCATAACACGCAAGCAAGGTAAAGCTAAACCAACCGAGGCCGTCAGCACCTGGCGGCCTCTTTCGTGCAAGTTCAACCAGCGACTCCCCATGGGCGTTTCCCACCCTTCCCACGGCGCTACGGGCTATGCAGGGGCCCTCCGCGCCATGGAAAGCGTGGAAAACGCCAGCAAGGTCAGGCGACCTGCATGAATCGCTAGGCCTTGCAGATCGTGAGCTGCACCATGTCGATGGCGTCGCTCATGTTGCCCGCGTAATCGTCGGTGTCGTCGTACTCCCATTTTCCCCATCTCGGGTTGGCCCCAAGCCAATGCACGCGGTATTTCGCGAGGTAGTAGCCCGTCTTGGACGGCTCAGGCGTCTTGTAGTACACGGTCAGCGCCACCAGCTTGCCGCCCTTCATGTGCTTCTTGAACCAGCCGCCGCCCAGGCTCGCCTCGTCGATCTCGATGTCGACGATCGGCGCGCCCGCGATGCCGGCGAAGTCGTCGCCCGAGTTTCCGGTGCAGTAGAGCCCCTCCATCCAGTTGAGCCAGCGCTTTTCGCCTCCGCGCATGATCGCGACGCGGTAGCGGGGCGTCGGCAGGTTCTTCTTCGAGGAACCGGACGAGCCGCCGGATGCCGTGCCGCCGTCGGCATTGCCGTTGTAGTGCAAGATGCCGTCCCAGGCCTCGTAGTACCCGTGGATGCTCGACTCGCGGCCGGTCTGGTCGCCGGGCTCGCCGTCGATTCCTCCGGTCTCAGAAATCGAGAATTCGCCCAGGAGATCGGCCGACCCGTCGTTCTGGATGCACATGGCCGTGTGGTTCTCCTCGTCGAGGTAGATGTCACCGGGAGACGCGTTGAAGCTCATGGGTTTCCACGAGAACAGGCCGCTGCCGACGAACACGCTGCGCATGTCGCCCGTGTAATGGTAGCGGGTGATCTTGCCCTCGTATTATCCGTAGTTCTTCGCTATGGGCAGCCGCAGGGTGAACGCGCAGGTAGACCGAGCACGGCACGCCCTGCGGCTTCGCATAACGTGATGACGGCTTAGAAGTTCGTCTTAAGCCACTTCACGAGATCGTCCTTC
>JAFUBE010000276.1 GCA_017460365.1 Eggerthellaceae bacterium | reverse complement strand
GATGATACCCACGTCCTTCAGCACCACTTTGTGCTGCAGGGCGTAATAGGGGTTGTCGTCCATGTGCTCGTAGGTCTGGCCGTCCTTCTTGAACAGCAGCGTCTGCACGGGCTCGCCCTCGAGCGAGTCGACGATGGCCGCCGCGTCGCGCTCCTTCACGCGGTAGTACATGAGGTCGCGCGGCATGAAGCGGACGATGGGGCCCTGCTCGCATTCGCCCGAGCAACCCGTGCGCACGACCTGGGCGCTGACTTCGACGTCATTGGACAGGCCGCGTGCGTCAAGCTCGGCCTGGATGGCGTCGGCCACGCCGAGCGCCCCGTTGGTGATGCAGCCGGTGCCGCAGCAGACGAGGATCTTGCTCGTGCCGTTAATCATGTGCGGTCACCTCCTGGGCGCCTTGCGCGGCATAGCTTTCGATGATGCCGGGAACCTGCTCGACGCGCAGCTTGTTGTGGTACGTGCCGTCGACGACCATGACGGGCGCCAGCGCGCACGAGCCCAGGCAGTTCACGAGCTCGACCGAGAACTTGCCGTCTTCGGTCGTCTCGCCCGGATCGATGCCCAAATCGCGCTTCAGCTCGGTGGCCAGGTTCATGGCGCCGCGCAGATGGCACGCCGTGCCGTTGCAGATCTTCACGATGTGGTCGCCCTTGGGCGTGAGCGACAGCGCCTTGTAGAAGGTGGCCATGGAATACAAATTCGCTTCCGGGCAGCCCAGATGCTCGGCAAGCGCCGCAAGCCCCTCTTCAGGTATGTAGTTGAATGCATGTTGCATGTCCTGCATCGCGGCCAGCGCATAGCGCTGATCGGCAGGATACGCCCCGATGATCTCGGCGATCTTCGAGGCCTGATCGACTTCGGTCATAGAAAACCTCGTTTCTACCCACCGGCCACCAACGGGGTGACCGCCACGTAATCGTCTTCGGTCAATGCGGTGGCCACACCTTCCAGGTGCTCGATATGGCGGCCATTGACCATGATGATGACGTCGTCGCCCTTGTCGGTGCCGTCCTCGTTTAGGATGAGGTTGCGAAATTCCGGCCAGCGCTCGCAAAGCTCCCCCATAAGCGCAAGGACGTTCCCGGGCGCGGGAACGTCACACGATTTGCAACCAGCAATCTGACGATATGTTGCGAAGAACTTAACGAGCATGTCAGTCCTCTTCTCGCAGACGAGCGGATGGGTCGATTGGGAACGCTCCCCCAATCGACCCATCAGCTGCTAGTACGTAAGGCTCAGCTCGTCGAGCTTCTCCTGCGTGGGGATGCCGTCGGTAGTCCAGTTCCGGGCTTCATAGTAGTCGGCAAGCATGGTTTGCAGCTCGTTGACCTTGCCCTTCGCCGGGCCGCTCGGCAGCGCCTCGCGCAGCAGGCGCGGCGGCAGCGTGTCTTTCTCCACGCCGGCTTCCAGGTTGAAGCGCTTCTCGAGGTTCCAGATGCGCTCGCCCTTCAGCAAGATTTCCTCATCGGTCTCGGTCGAGCCCACGGCCTCGCGGTACTGGCCGGCGATTTCGGGCAGACCGATGCCAAAGGTGGTGAACAAGCAGATGCCGGTGGAGTCGCAGAGCGCCGTGAGGTCCTGGAAGGTCTTGAGCATCGCGCCCTTGCCTTCGGTGGACAGCGGGTCCATCTTCACGGGGATGCCCATGACCTCGGGGCTGATCATGTAGCCGCGCACATGGCAGCCGCCGCGGTTCGAAGTTGCATACTCCAGGCCGATGCCCTGGATGGCGCGGCCGTCGTATGCCGGCATTTCCTGCTTCTTGGTGGACATGGACAGCTCAGGATGGCCGTACTTCTCGGCCAGGCGATACGAACCAAGGCCCACGATGTTGCCGAAGCCCTCGCCGTCGGCGGTCATCTGCGTGATCTTCACCATTGCCTCGGCATCACCGAAACGCAGCGGGAAGCCGATGTCGGACTCGGGGATGGCTCCCATCTCGAAGAGCTCCATGGCGCAAGCGACGGTTGAGCCCAAGGTGATCGGGTCCATGCCCTGTTCGTTGCAGATGAAGTTGGCTTTCACGATGGCGCCGAGGTCGTTGACGCCGCAGGCGGCGCCGTAGGACCAACCGGCCTCGTATTCCGGGCCCTCGCCGAAGCCGTCCAGATCGCCGCGACCTTCGATCTTGGTCACGCGGCCGCAGGCGATGGTGCAGCCGAAGCAACCCTGGTTCTTGATCAGGTACGTCTCGGCCAAACGCTCGCCGGATGTATCGTCGGCTTTATCCCAGAAGGAGCCGTCGCGCGCGTTGCGCAGCGGCAGGCCACCGACCTCGTTGATCATGTTCACCAGCACCTCGGTGCCCAGGGCACCCAAGCCGGCGCCTGTGACGGGATGCTCGCGCAGCATCGTGCGGGCGCGCGTGATCTCGTTCATGAAGCCCTCGGGATTGGCGACCTTCACACCGCCCGTGCCGCGCACGACGACGGCTTTCAGGTTCTTGGAGCCCATGACGGCGCCCATGCCGCCTCGGCCGGCGGCGCGGTTCTTGTCGTTCATGACACCCGCGAACAGCACGCCACGCTCGCCTGGCGTGCCGATGGTTGCCACGCGCACTTTGCCGTGCTTGGCTTCCATGGCCTCGGTGACCGGGTGAACGCCCTGGCCCCACAGGTCGGTGGCGTCGAGCAGCTCGACCAGCTCATCGTCGATGTGCAGATAAACCGGATGGTCTGCCTTGCCTTCGAAGATGATGCCGTCGTAGCCGGCGTATTTCAGCTCGGGACCGAAGTGGCCGCCAGAGTTCGCCGCGCCGATGATGCCGGTGAGCGGCGCCTTCGACACCACTTCGTAACGGCCGGCCGAGCAGGCGGCGGTGCCGGTGAGCGGGCCGGTCATGAAGATGAGCTTGTTTTCGGGTGAGAGCGGATCGATCTTCGGGTCGACCTCGTTGCAGTAGTATTTCGTGCCCAAGCCGCGTGCGCCCACGTAGTCGTTGGCGTCCTTCATGTTGAGCGGCTCTTTCTTGATGGACCCTTCCGTCAGGTTGACGCGAAGGATGGTGCCCATCCAACCATTTCCCTGAGTCATTATGCGCACACCTCCTCGACTGCCGCACGCATCTTGTCAGCGGCGAGCTGCTTCTTGTCGGGCACCTCGTCGGGGTCGACGACCGAAATCGCACCCGTCGGGCAATGCACGGCGCACCAGGTCTCGCCGTCGCACATGTCGCACTTGAAGATCTTCTTCTTCGCGACCGAGTACGACACGTTGCCCAAGGGGCAGGCGCTCACGCACATCTTGCACACGATGCACTTGTTTGCGTCATGTGTGACGACGCCGTCGGCGTTGCGCTTGAGGGCGCCGGTCGGGCAAATCGCCGCGCAGGCGGCTTCGTCGCACTGCATGCACATGATGGGGACCGTGATAGCCGCTTCTTCGTAGTGGAACACGCTGACGTTGCTCAGACGGGGGTTGAATTCCTCGTTGTGCCTGAACGAGCAGACGAGTTCGCACGTGCGGCAACTGACGCACTTTTTCGGGTCCACGACTAGCTGTTTAGCCATAGAACATCCCTTCTCTCGTTTTACACCCACCATCATTCAAGCACGCAGATTAGGCAGAAAAGGCGTCATCGGCGAATTAACCCCGGTGTACTTGACCTTTTCCACCCAATTAGGAATAGAATTAGGCAGAAACGCAGTTCTTTTCTGCCTAACGTGCAAGGGAGCGAGCCATGCGAACGTTCGACTATCGGCATCTACCGCGAGACCTGTTCGATGGAAAGGCGGGCAACGCCAACGTGCGCCTGTACGAGGACCGCGGCAAGCTCGAGGCACTGAAGGCGACTCACGCCGATGCGTTGCAGGCCTTGCGTGCGCAAGCGCATTTCGACAACGTGGACGCGTCGACGCGCATCGAAGGCCTCTACATCGGAGCCGAGCGCACGAAGGAGCTCCTTGCCGGCGCCGAGCCCAAAGACGAAACCGAGTCCCAGGTCGTCGGCTATTCGAAGGCGCTTGCCCTCATCGAGGACAACGCGGACGAATTCGACCTGAACACGGCGAGCGTGCTCGCTTTCTACGAGGCGCTCTACGCCCATCGCAACCTGGGAAGAAAGAGCCGCTACCGCAAGAAGGACTACCTGTACGTGCAGGTCGACGGCCACATGCAGGCAATGCCCGTCAGCCCCATCACCGCGTTCGAGACGCCGCTCGTGTTCGGCGGCGCCTGCGATGCGCTCGCCGAAGCGTTCAACGCCGATGCGTGCAGCCCGCTGATCCTAAATGCCGTCTTCACGGTCGATTTCCTGTGCATTCGCCCCTTCGAAGAGGGCAACGGCCGCATCTCGCGCCTGTTTGCCGACCTCATGCTCGTGAAGGCCGGGTTCGACGTGGCGCGTTACGTCAGCATCGACCGCATCGCGGAAGAATCGGGCATGGGCTATTACGACGCGTTGAACTCGTGCGTCGAGGGCTGGGACCGCAGGCGCAACGACTACACGCCGTACGTGCGCTATTGGCTCGACGTGGTGCATGCCGCCTACCAGAAGCTGTTCTCGGTTCTCGAGAATTCCGATTCTGCGCGCGCCATGGGAAAGTCCGACCGCGTGCGCGCGTTCGTGCGCAGCGCCGACAAGCCGGTGAGCAAGCGCGACATCCGCGAGGCACTCCCCGACATCAGCGAGGCCACGATTGAAAACGCGCTCGGCGCCATGGTGAAAGCAGGCGAAGCCGAAAAGGTCGGCGCCGGGCGCGCGACGGCGTACCGTTGGCGCCTGAAGCAGGAATCCTGACACGCGATGCGAGTCTGTGTCATCTGGCGACCTTAGTCCCAAACGGTAGTCATTTCTTGACGCAATCCACGACAAGATTATCATTTATCTTGACGTCTGTAACGGCAAGATAGGAATTCCTCATGGACAACAGGCTTGTAATCGCAGAGAAAATCCGCGAGAGCTTCGAAAAGGACCCCATCCGCGCGTTCAAGCGCGACCTCTCGCTCGCACCAGCGCAGGAACCGGCACGGGGCAATCTCGTGCGCACCATCGCCGGAGTCAGGCGCTGCGGGAAGACCTACCGGCTGTTCCAGGAAATGGGCGAATTGCTCGGCGCAGGCGTCGAACGCGAGCGCATGCTGTACTTCGACTTCGCAGACGAGAGGCTGAAACCCTACGACGCCCTCCTTCCCTCACGCGTCATCGACGAATACTACGCCTTGTTCCCAGGCGTCCGCGACAAGGGCGTTTACCTCTTCTTCGACGAAATGCAAGACGTCCCCGAATGGGGCGCGTTTCTACGGCGGCTCGTCGACACCGAACAAGCCACGATATACGTGACGGGATCGTCCTCGAAGCTGCTCTCGTCGCAAATCGCAAGCGAGTTTCGCGGACGCTCGCTCACACGCGAGCTGTTCCCGATGAGCTTTTCCGAATTCGTCCGCTTCCATGCGACCGACATCCCGCCCCGCTCGGACGGGGCGTACACGCAAGACGAACGCCGCGAACTGCGCGCACGCCTTACGTCGTACCTGGAACAGGGCGGGTTCATCGCCGCGCAAGGGCTCGCGCGCCCAGATGCCTACCTGCTACTTCAGGAGTACGCAAGCCGTTCGGTCGCGGAAGACATCATAGAGCGCTACAACCTCTCGAACGCGCGCGTCGCGCAGGCTTTTTTGCGCCGCTGCCTTGCGAGTTCAGGACGCGAGCTGTCGGTAAACAAAGTGCATGGCTCGTTCAAGAGCCTCGGCATGGCTTGTTCGCGCGAATCTCTCGCTGCGCTGCTGTCGTATTACGAGGAAGCGTACCTGCTGTTCAGGGTGCGCGAGTTCAGCCGGACGCTCGCCGACAACCCGAAATCTGCCTCGAAGGTTTACGCCGTCGACCCCGGAATGATGGCTGCCTACTCCCCTTCAACGTCGCGCGACGAGGGTCAGCGGCTCGAAACCGCAGTGTTCAACGCGCTGCGCCGGCGAGCCGGGCTCGTGCGCCAGGGGAGCGTGTCGCGCCTGTTGTTCGAAGTCGGCTCGACGAGGCGTGAGGTCGACTTCGCTGTCGGCGACGCGCTGCTCGGCGGTCCGATCGAGCTCATCCAGGTCGCGTCGTCGCTTGCCGAAGAGTCCACGCGCAAAAGGGAAATTTCCGCGCTCCAGGTCGCCATGGCACGCTACGAGGTGGGCGAGTCATGGGTGGTGACACTCGACGAGCGGGAAGAGGTGGAGTTGGACTCCGGCATCGTTCACGTCGTCCCCGCCTGGGACTGGCTGCTTCACTGACCCGGCCGCCCCGCTGCCCCGCTTCGGGTCTGGCAGTAAGTGGGCATTCCGCGCGGCCGGGTCAGCCGGCGCAGTGGCCGCAGGAGGTGGCGGCGCCGGAGAGGAG
>JAFUBE010000275.1 GCA_017460365.1 Eggerthellaceae bacterium | reverse complement strand
GCGAACCTGGCTCGGCTTGCCGTCCGCCACGCCGACAGGAGCCGCCATGACGAAACTCAAACTCAACCTCCCCGCTGCCGCTCGTCCCGACGCGGGCTTCGCCGTCTCGGCGACGGCGAAGCCCGAGCGGGAGCGGGGCGGCAACAAGTCGGTTCGGTTCGAGTGCCGCATGACGCCCGACGAGGCGGCACGCCTCGACAGATCGGCCAAAAAAGCCGGGCTGTCGAGAAGCGACTACGTGCGCTCGCTAATCGACGGGCGCACGGTTCAGCTCGTCCAGGTGAACGTCGACGTTTCCAGATTCGACGCCATCTTGCACGAGCTCAAGAAGAGCGGCACGAACCTCAACCAGCTCGCCCACAGGCTGAACCGAGGCGAGAGTGCGACCCTCGCCGAGTTCAACGCGATGGTGGAAGAGCACAAGAGGGCGGCGCGGAAGGTGGCGGACTTCATAGACGAGATAAGGCCGAGGCGATGATAGTCAAGTGCCAGACGTTCAAGGCCACGTCGCACCACCCGACCGCGACGGCGCGACACGCCTACTTGGAGAAAGAGGGGCGGGCGGTCGGCGGCGTCTCGACGCAGAACATCAACGACAACGACCGCTGGTATGCGGAGATGGACAGGACGAGCGCGAGCTACCACCTTCGCGGCTCCGTGGTCGGGCGCGAGTTCGTGCTATCCCCGAGCGCCGAGGACGGAGCGACGCCAGAGCAGGTGCGCGACTTCGCGCACGAGTGGCTAGAGCGCAACTTTCCCACGGCGGAGGCCGCCGTGGTCATCCACTGTGACAACAAGGAGCGCACCGCTCGCGGCTTGGAGCCTATACCTCACGCCCACGTCTACGTCAACGCGCCCGACCTAGAGGCGGGTAAGAAGATAACGCTTTCCAACACGAGGGTTCGCGAGCTGCACGACAGCGCCCAGGAGCTTAGCCGCGCCAGGGGTTGGAGCGAGCAGGAGCGCTACTTCGACCGCGAGAGCGGGAAGGTGCGCACCATCGAGAGCAAGCGCACCGAGTATGAGCGTCGTCCCAAGTGGCAGAGAATCGCCGAACGCACCAATCCCGACTACGACGCATCAGCCGCCAGGAAAGCGGGCGTCGGGCGGATGGAGTACGAGCAGGCGAAGAAGGGGCGCGAATTTGAAAAGACGCGGGTCAGGCGTTGTTTGAAGGAAGCCCGCGACGAGGTAATCGCCGACCGCTCAAAGAACCTGGCCGACGCATTGAAGGAGCGCGGCGTCGCCGTCGCCCGTGCCAAAGGCGGCGACTACAAGTACCGCATCGAGGGGAGCCGCCGCAGCTTCAAGGGCGCTACGCTCGGCGAGCAGTTCGAGCGCGGTCGGCTTGCCGCCTCAATCAAGGCGGGACGCGAAGCCGCCCTGCAAGCGAATAGGGGCATAGATATAGGCCGATAACCCCAAGTCGTTACCCTTTGGCGATAATGCAATTATAATGCAGATATTATAATTGCATTGTCTTATGCCGCACTGATTCTAGGAGGTAACGACATGGGAATCTACGAGCGTTTCACCGCCCTGCTCAGCGGTAGGCTGTTCGCCGAAGAAGCCAAGAAGCCGACGGCTTGGAGCTTCTATTTCAGCTCTCTGAACAACGCCGACGTGCTCAAGCTCGCCGTCAAGGACGAGTCGGAGCTTGCGGACGGCCTATCGGCGTCAAACATCGTTGAAGGCGTCTTAATCGACCGCTATATCCCGACAGAGCCGAGGGCGAGGCGCTACGTCCTCGAAATGTTCTTGACTGATGCGCGGGTAAGCCCCGACAACGGCCCAGGCGGCATAGCAAGCGCCCTCGAGCGCATGTGCGCCGACCTTGCCGCAGGTGGCTGCTGCGGAACGGCTTACCCGCATACGAAACCGGTTCTCGACTACATGAACGAATTCTTCACGCGGAAGAACCCACGCCAGCAGCTCACCAAGGACAGGAATCCTGACTACCTGGTGAAGTGCTTCGAGGACTTGCTAAGCGTGCTGGACGATGCGGACGAGGCGGTTGCGTCCTGCCCTGGTCTTTCCTACGTGAACGATGGGCGCTGGATGGCTGCGGAGCTGTCACAGGGAGGATACCACCTCTTCAACATCACAGGCTACATCGCCCAGTTCGCGCTGCTTCTGCAAAACCGGGCGGACACGTTTCGTTTCCTCGTGGCCATGCTCAACAGCGTGGTTCACATCGAGGACACGGCGGCTGATCGTTTCGAGTTCGCCGCCTTCTGCGAGGCGTTCTGCGCCGAATGGGCGGAGTACGACAGGCTGCTCGCGGAGAAGAAGGAGCCGTGCGACGTAGTCGTTCGCTATGACCTCGCGGGCGGCGATTGGGTGGAGCTTCCAGCCGACTACGTACTACTCAACCCTGCCGACGCCTCGACGTCGAGCAACGTTGTAGTCATCGAGGTTCGTAACGGGTCGGAATACGGGCGGGTGATACACGAGCCGTCCGGGCTTCGCTCCGGTGCCCCGCACTTCGCGCACTTCCAGGGCAAGCCCGCATCGCAGACCAGCCCCGATGACACAGCGGAAATTCGCAGGAAAATCCTCGACGTGTGGCCTGATTTCCAGGATGTGCTCGACGACGAGGCCGAGCTTCCCGAAGGCCAGATGCTCATGGGCGTTTTCCCCGTCGCCGATTCCGCCGCGTCGCCCTGGGCTTCGACGCGCTGCATAATCCACCGCAACGGCGAGGGAGGTGGCGAGCTTGGTGCATAAGCGCTTCAATTGGCGGGCGTTCGGCTCCTGGGCGGTCGTGAGCGCCGTTCTTGCGGTAGCCCTCTGTCCCTTCGCCGTATGGGGTTCGCACCTGTTCAACGGCAATCTGGCGGGCGCTCCCAACCCAATCGCCGTTTACGCGTCCCTCGACTTCGTAACCTGGCTCGCCGACCTGCAAGCGTGCCTCACGGTTCGGGAGTTCCAAATCGCGCTTCTCGCGCTCTTCGCGATACTGCTGTTCTGCCCGTTCCTCGTGGAGAACGGCGAAGTTTTCTCCACCGAAGAACGCGAGGTCGAGAGCGGAATACTCGGCGACCAGCGGGTTTTCAAGACAAAGCGTGAAGTGCTCAGCCGCAATTACACATGGGATGGCGCGGGAAAGCCGCCCGTCTACGGCCTCGCGATGGGCGGCTACCCCGGGAAGCAGGTCATCATACCCGCGAACCACTCAGCCATCGTAGCGCCATCAGGCAGCGGTAAGACGAGGGGCAGCGTATACGAGACGATAGACGCCCTTTCCGTCGCCGCCGAGAACTCACTCGTAGTGAGTGACCCGAGCGGCGAGATCTTCGCCATGATGGGCGAAGGGCTCGCCGCCCGTGGCTACAACGTGCGCCTCCTTGACCTCAACGACGGCAAGCGCGGCGAGAGGTACAACCCGCTCCAAGCCATAGCCGAGCGCCACGCTTGCGGCGACGAGGACGGCGCGGAGGCTCGCGCCGTCGAAATCGGCGACGTGCTATCCCCCGAGCAGGGCGGCGAAAACGACTACTTCGACCGCGCTGCCGCTGGTCTGATAGCCGCCGTCTGCTACCTCGTCGCGACCCTCGACGGGGTTCCTGATGACGCCCGCACCCTTTGGAGCGTTGCACAGACCGTCTACAAGGGCACAGACGGCGGGTCGGAAGCCTTGAAGGGGTTCATACGCGACCAGGGCACCGACAGCGCCGCATACGTCCTGGCAAGCTCGTTCATGGCGTCCAGCGATAAGACGGAGAGTAACATCCTATCTACCGTCAACAACGTGCTCACGATGTTCAACGCGGCCAGCATCAAGTATGCGACTGGCGGCAGCGAGATAACGCCGTCACAGCCCATGCGAGAGCCAACTGCCATCTTCCTCCGCACGCTGCCGAAGGGCAACCAAGCCAACAAACTCGCGAGCCTATACCTGGCGCAGCACTTGGCGGAAACCCTGCGCCAGGGCGACAGGGCGGCGCTCGTGCCGACTTACGTCATCGGCGACGAGTTCCACGCCATACCGCGCTTCGACCTCGTTACCGCAGTGGAGCAAGGGCGCAAATACTCGCTCCATTACTACATGTGGGTTCAATCCCTCACGGGGTTCGACGCGTTCTCCACCAAGACCGAAGACGGCAAGGAAGCCGTTCTCGCCAACGCCGACGTGAAGGTGCTCTACAAGGCCGGCTCTGTGTCCGATGCGGCGTACTTCGAGACGCTAGGGGGTAGGAGGACTGTCAGGACGAAGAGCACGGGAACATCGACCCGCGACAATGCTGTGACCGATTCGGAGGGATACGCCGAACGCGATGTGGCGAACTGGGCGCAGGGCGACCTCATGCAACGCGACCCCTACGCCGATGGCGTGCTGGTGTTCGCCAACGTTTCGGGCGAGGCGAAGCACAACGGCAAGTTTGAGATTCCCGTCCCCGACGTGACCGCTACGCCCACGGCGCGAAACTTCGCCACGTTCGGGAGCCGTGAACACGAGAGCCAGGTCATCAGCCGTGTCGAGGCGCGGTTGAGTGGCAACGCCAAGAAGATTTTCATACCCCGCACCTGGACGCCCGACTTCGACAAAAAGAGCGAAGAACGGGTACAGCAGGAGCACCAGGAGCAGACAGACGAGGATATCTTCGGCTTCTGATTAAAAGTCTCATAATTGAATATGCGACTACTTGGTATAATGGTCGCATATTCAATTATGAGACTTAGGGGCGAGCAATGGCATGGCACTCCGATTTAGAGCACTGCACCTTCAAGGCGTCTGAGTTCGACCGCGAGCAATTCGAGAACTTCGCCGCCGTCCTGTCCGAACTCGGTATCAGTTTTAATTACGAGATTTCCGCAAGCGGGAGGACGGCGAAGGTCGAGGTGTCGGAGCTTCCCGACAAGTGGGACGCCAGGAAGAAGCGCACGCGCAACGCTGGCCGTCCCAGTATGCCCCTCTGGTTGCCGGGTAATTCCATATTCGATAGCGAGACTACCTGCGCGGAGTTTCTTGCAGGGCTCGAAACCCACACCGCCGCCGAGGCGATGGAACAACTTGGGCTTACCCGCTCGACGTATTTCAGACGGCTCAAGTCCATTCGGGAATTGGTAGAGTGGGAGCGCGTCCACAATCCCCAGAGGAAGCGCGAAGGCTTGAAGGAGCTGCACCACACGCTGATCGGCGTGCGATAGCGTGTGGTGCAGCTCACTGGTGCACCCTTCCAGTCCATCTTTCTTATATGTAAAGTTTTCTATTGTTCATACTACGCCGCAGGGGGTTTTAGGGTGGTTAAACGAGGCTCTTGGACTGATGCCGAATTGGAAGCGGAGCGAATGTCCTTATGTCGGCGCTTCACTTCCAATGGGTGGTTCATGCTCCCCCTGCCGACTGAGGACATGTCGGTTTTCGAAATCATAGATGACCTAGACAGCCTCGATTTAGGCGACCCCACGAAATTTGATGCCATCTCGTTCTCCCGTCCTTTGAGCAAGTTCTACCTAGACCTCTACGGTCTCGCCGACCTCCCGAGCGACCTTCTTACCACTAAAGATTCGAGGTATCGGAGCGGCGTCATCCTCAATCATCCGGCAGTTACCAACAAGGCTCGTTACGAGATTCCGAGGAACTACGAAGAACTGCGGAGCGGAACCCTCGGCGAGGAAACGTTTCTCTATTGCGGCACCTTCTGGCTACCGAAGAACGGCTATGTATCGACCGAGAGTCGCTTTCAGGCATCGCTCTGCGCCTTCGCCGTTGACATCGACCGCGACCCCGATTTCCATTTCATGGGCGATTCCCTGGCGGTTGCCCTCACCGAGATTTTTCCCGCCAATCCGCTCTTGAAGCCGCAATACATAACGCTCACTGGCACAGGGGTTCAGCTCTGGTATATGTTCGGGCGCAATATAGAGCTTTACGGCAAGAAGAATCCGAGGCGGTTGCGTTACAGCAAGCTCGTTCAAGCCCTTTACGGTTGGTGGAGCGATAACCTGCCGAGCAACCAGGGCAAGGTAGATATGCGCTGCGCGTCGATTAACCACGCTTTCAGAGCGCCCGCCTCGCCAACCAAGCAGGGCTATCAGACTATGGTTCTAACCGACCGCGCAAAACCTTTCGAACCGCTAGACCTCCCTGCCCTCGCCGACCTCCTGGGCGTCGAGTTCAACGAGTGGGATTTCCACAGTACCCTGACCGAAGAGGACATTTCAGCGATTCGGGGCTTGAGGGAGCGACGCGAGGAAGCCGCCGCGACCGAACGGCAGCTCGAATACATAAAGACGCTTCACGAACGCGGGGCGCTCGATGACGCCGCTTTCGCCAAGGCCGAGACCGCAAGCATCGCGGAGGCCGACACGATCATCAAAGATGGCGAGTCGGCGCTCACGCATATCCGCAATTACAGGAAAGACCACGGCGTGGTTAGGATTCACGGCGGCGCGGAAGTGCCGAAGAAGCCGAGGAGCAGGAAGCTCTACGAGTACGTATTGAGGCGCATTCCCGACGATACGCCCGTGGGAACCCGTTATTTCGCGCTCTGCGCCCTGGCGGGCTACGCCTACAACTGCGACGTTCCGAGGCCGGAGCTAGAGCGAGACATGATGGCTCTGCTCGACACCAGGATGGCGCGGGGCAAGTCGGCTCGCGACAACAGGCCATTGGAGTTGAAAGACGTGAAAGCCGCGCTCAAAGCCTACAAGCCCCTCGGAGCCGTGACACATCGCGAGACCGCCGAAGAATGGCTCGGATGGTCGTTCGGTGCGCCCGCGAAGCGCAACGGGCGCAGCCAGAAGCAACACCTCGAATACATCGCAAGGCCGATGATTGACGCTTACCGCCGCATGGGCGAGAAGGAGCATTTGCCAGGTAGGCGCTCGAAGGAAGCTGAGATTAAGACATTCGCCAAGGAGCACCCAGAGGCCAACCATTCCGAAATCGCCCGCGCCCTCGGGGTTTCCCGCCCCACCGTCATCAAGTGGCTCAAAAGCTCCTGACGTCCCGCCATACGGCAAACGTTCAGGCCAAAAGGCCATCGCGCTTGCCGACGCCCGCCGCGAAACCCGCGCGGCGGGCGTAAGTCTCGCGCCGCTCTGCGGCGCTGCTTTAGGAAGCCGCGCTATCGCGCGGTTTGAAACGCAGTTGATTCAATGATTATATAGTTATATAATCATTGAATCATATAGTTTCGAGCGAAGGAGCTGGATTGATCGTCGCAATCACCAACCTAAAGGGCGGAGTCGGCAAGACCACGACCGCCATGTTCCTCGCTGAGGCCGCAAGGAGGGCGGGGGAGAGTTCTTCCGTTATCGATGCCGACAGCCAAGGGAGCGCCACGCTCTGGGCTAATGCGGCGGAGGATGACGGCGCTCCGCTGCCCTTCGACGTTGTCTTAGGGAATAAGACTTCGCTCCGCAGGTTGCGGAGCGGTGACGATTGGGTTTTCATTGACTGCCCCCCGTCGGGTGATGTTTGCAGGGCTGCTAAAGAAATATCAGATTTCATCGTGATACCTACCAGCCCGTCGAATGTCGATATGCAGCAAGTCTACGAAACCATCAATGACTTGCCAGAAGGCGCTGCCTATGCGGTACTGATTCTCAAAGCCAACAAGAGAACGAACGCTTTCAAATCTGTTGTGGAAAGCCTCGAGCGCGATGATACCAGCTACTTCGAGACGGTCATTCCGCAGCGCGAGGACGTGAAGAACACCTTTGCAAACCAGTTTGGCTCGCAGCTCTACGGCTACGAGGAAGTTTTCAGCGAGATTAAGGGGGCACTCTAAATATGGCTGTCAAAACGGATATGAAGCCCATCAGACGCGGCAAGGCGGATAAGCCATCCAGCAACACCGAGACTGTCACCATCAGCGCAATCATCACAAGAGAGCAGAAGCGCAAGCTCGCCATCCACAAGGCTGAAACAGGACAAAGCGCCTCCGACTTCATCCGCGAGCTGTTGGACGCGAATCTATGATTATGGACTTATATAATTCCATAATCAGAGATGTTTGTTATTGAATCGATTGTATTTGGTGGATAAAGGCAAGATGCCGTTTTACGCCATGAGCGAGCCTGCAATCAGGTTTCTCAGGTACGCGCTTGTTGATATGCCATTGTTTCGCGCCTCCCTGTCAACGGCGCTCTTCATAGCTAACGGCACCTTGATGGAAATCGTTTCCGTCGCCGACTGGCTGGGCGGCTTGCCGTCGATGGCCTTGCCGACGTTGTGCCAGCCCTTCGGCCACTCGTCGGCATCGAGGGCTTCACACCAACTTGCAATCATTTCTTCGGTAACGGCTACGCCGTTTTCCGCTATCACCTTCGCCATGTTCCCTCCTTGCCTAGTCCCAGCTCGCGCTTGAACTTCTTCGTCGGTGGCGTCATCGCGTGGAACACGCACCATGTGCCCTTCATGTCCATGAACGCTACGAGTTCCGCGAACCTGCCATCGGGAAGTATCCCTATGGCTATCCAGATGGGAGGGTCATCGGTGCCGTGGCGTCTCCGGGACTTGATTGTGTTCTCCCACGCGTATGCGACTTCCGATTCCGTTAGTCCGTGCTTCGTCGCGTGCTCATGCACTCTCACCATTTGGTATACCTTTCTTACTTATTTAATAGTATACCACTTTAGAGCGGCGGTAACCAAGCGAAGCGCGGTAGCTTTATGCTTATCTAATCGCCAATTTGGGCGCTTATCGTTGCGGTAGCTAATTTGTACGGATATGAGGAAGTTTTCGACGAGATTAAGGGGGCGTTCTAATCATGGCCGTGAAGAACGCGAAATCGGGCAAGGCCGACATGTCGAGAATCAGGCGGGGCAAGGCAGAGAATCCAGCCAGCGCCGACGAGACGGTTACCATCAGCGCAATCATTACGAAGGAGCAGAAGCGCAAGCTAGCCATCCACAAGGCCGAGACGGGTCAAAGCGCCTCCGACTTCATCCGCGAGCTGTTGGACGTGAATCTATAATTAAGGAATTATATAATTCCTTAATTATAGATTCTTGCTATTAGCGCTGTTGAATCGTGGTGCTCCTATGGGTTGAAGAAGTTGATTGCCGCCGCTTTGGCTTATCACCGTACGTTTGCCTTGACTGCCGTGTAACCCGATTGACTCTTTGCTGTTTCAACCAGGAGCGTGTCCGGGTCTCTCAGCTTGACGTTCTTCAACCCGAGCTTTTTCTCGATTGCGCGATAGCGTGGCTTGTTGAGTTCTTTGGCGTAAAGGTTATATTCACGCATGTATCCGCCGTATTCGCCTGTCTTCTTGCTCTTCAAGGTCGTTTTCCATGACTCTGCGGCAGTTTCCACTTGAAGCCGGTTGTTTTCTTCGATGACCGAGGAGTATTTAGCATCTACTTTTTTCAAGGTTTTGATGAAGTTCCTGTTCTTCATGATGCCCTTATACACCTTCTTGTTGTGGG
>JAFUBE010000274.1 GCA_017460365.1 Eggerthellaceae bacterium | reverse complement strand
TCAAGGCGTTGTCGATGAGCTTCGCGATGTCGTCGTCTGTTAGGCTACGCAGCTCGACGACGCGCGATCGCGAAATGAGCGCCGAGTTCACCTCGAAGTACGGGTTCTCGGTCGTGGCGCCGATGAGCACCACCGTGCGGTTCTCTACCGCATGCAGAAGCGAATCTTGCTGCGCGCGGTTGAATCGATGGATCTCATCGACGAACAGGATCGTTCGCTGTCCGCCCGCCCGTTGACGGTCGGCAGCTGCCTTGATTTCGCGACGCAGGTCGGAAACCGTGCCGCCGATAGCCGAGACCTCGACGAACACCGCGCGCGTCGACTCGGCGACGATTCGCGCGATTGAGGTCTTCCCCGTGCCGGCGGGCCCGAACAAGATAACCGAGCTGAGCGCGTCGCGCTCGATCGCCATGCGCAGCCAGCTGCCCGAACCGCACGCCGTCTCCTGCCCCACGAGCTCGTCGAGCGTGCGCGGGCGCATACACACCGCCAACGGCATGTTCGCCAGCGGCGCCTCTTCCTCGATTTCAGTGAACAACGTCTCCATGGCGTCTGATTGTAACATGGAACATCCGTTCTAGCATAGGTCGTTGTGGCTCGACTCAGCCTGCGGCGTGAATCAGCCTGGGCGGGCGGCGCCAGCGCCGCCCCTACGACGCAAGTACGACGAATTCCCCTTCGGGCTTCGAATTGCAACGTGCGTTTCAAGCCAGATGATTTTGGGATAGGCCGTATCCGCATCGTAGGGGCGGCGCTGGCGGCGCTCCCGGGTTGATTTACGCCGGAAGGCCCAGAGGCCATGCCGCAGGTAACATGCAGTGAAACATCGCCTGTCAAGGGTTTATTTTGCGGGGAAGGTACGTTAATCTTCCAATAGGCCCCGTTTTCGGAACCGTTTTATTGCGATGGACCGACATCATTGCACTTGGGAGCTCTAGATTGCGCGTGAAATGGAGATTCGTGTCCGTTGATACGAAAGCCAGGCAGCAAGCTGCGAGCACCCACCTTTCGGGGTGGGTTCATCCTTCGGCCGGAGGCGGGGTTTTCTGCGCTCAAGCGCTCTGACGACCCTCGCTAATCCTCGTCGTCTGGCAAAATCTGGCTCGAATTGTTGCGCGTATAGGGCGCGATGGCACGCAAGGCGGCATCGCGGGCTTCGCGAGCATACTCGACATCGGCTAACACGAAGCGCATCTTCGCCCAAACGCCGTACTCGCCGATTTGGGTGACGAGCAGCCACGGGTCTTTCTCGAGCGGCGCCACTTTCTCGACGGCGTTCTTGGCCAGCAGCTCCATTTCGCGAATCATCTCGTCGACGTTGCGGCCGTCGTTGTTGAGCACGACCACGGACGACACGAGAAACTCCGGCGTGATCTTCTGTACCTCAGTCGAATTGATGACCGAATTGGGTATGAGGTGGACCACATGCTCGTAATCGACCACGGTGGTTTGGCGCCATGACACGTCATGCACGATACCTTCGGTACCGCCGACGACGATATGGTCGCCTGGGTGCACGATACCCATGATCGTGACCTGCAACCCGCCGATGAAGTTCTTGATCGTATCCTGCAAACCGAGGGAAAGCGCGATGCCGCCCACGCCGAGCGCGGCGATGATTCCGTTCACATCGACTCCGAAGCAAAGCGACAACATGACCGAAACGCCAGTCGTCCAGATGACGATGCGTGCAATGTTGACCAAAATGGTACTTGAAGGAAGCGGGACGCCATCCGAACTCAACAGTCGCTTGATGAGGCGAACAATCGCGTACGACAGGATAGCCGTGACAACCAGGATGACAACTGCAACGATAGCCGCTTGCAGCATTCCGCTTTGTATGAAACCCTGAACCTTATCGACTGATTCTTCGACTTGTTCCATCTCCAGCCTCTTGCTATTGCACCGTACCGTACACGAGACCCCACGCATGGCCGCCGATGGAAGAGTTCAGCTGATCGCACAATCGCTGTCGCGTGAACGTTCCCGGGGGAAGCAGGCTCACGATTTCGAGAAGGTCATCGGGCAGGTTGTTCGTCTCGGCGGC
>JAFUBE010000273.1 GCA_017460365.1 Eggerthellaceae bacterium | reverse complement strand
GGAGCATAGGGGGATCGAACCCCTGACCTCAGGCTTGCAAACGAGAATGGCATCGTATTCACTTGCATCCCTGTGTTCAGGTTGTGAAGACGACAGGCCTCTGACCTGTGTTTTTTTATCTCCCGATTCTGCATCTTCTGCCGTCCTCCTCGGATTCTGCCCCATTTTGAACACGGAAGTCGGTAAAAAGTCGGTTTCCAGGTCGGTCAAAATGTCGGTTGAAATCGCTTCCGTAAACGCTGTGGAAAACGGACGAAGGAGATCGGCATGAAGTATTCCAGCAAGGGCTTGAGACGGCGCGGCGATACGGACAAGTGGGAGGTGACTCTCGTGCACAAGGACCCGCTCACCGGCGAGTCGGTGAGGTCCTACCACACCGTCACAGCACGCACCGAAAAGCAGGCGGAGCGGAAGAAGAACGATCTGATAAGGCTGCTCGACTCGCAGGGGCTCGCCGCGGGAACGCGGATGACGATAGCTGAGCTGGCGGACTCGTTTATCGAGTACAAGGCCAACAGCGGAACCGTCGAACGCTCCACAATCGAGGACTACAAGAAGCACGTGAAGACAATCAAACGAGAGCTCGGAAATATCCGGGTGGGCGACCTCAGGATACCCGACGTGAACGCATGGATGGCGTCCATGACCGAGAGGGGCTACGCTCCGCGGTCGGTTCACAGGCCGTTCGTCTTCCTCAAGCAGATCATGAAATACGCGATGGCTATCGACCTCATAACGAAGAACCCCTGCGACTTCTGCAAACCGCCCAAAATCCAGCGAAAGCAAGTAAATGCCCTACCCCGCGAAGAGCGCACTCGCATGATGAGGCTCGCGCGCGAATCTGAACCCGCCCCGCTCGGCCTCGCAATCGAACTCGCGCTCACAACCGGCATGCGCCGCGGCGAGATATGCGGGCTGCGCTGGTCGGACCTTGGCGACCACGAGATAACGGTCAACCGAGCGTTGGCGTTCTCTGGCGGCACGCTCTACGTCAAGGAGCCCAAGACCGCCGAGAGCCGCAGGACCATACCCCTCACTCCGAGGCTGTTCGCCGTGCTCTCGGCCATGCGGAAAGACGCCGCATACGCCACAGCCGAGCTCGGACTCAAGACCAACGACTCCTACATCCTCGGCACCCAAGAGGGCAAGGATAGCAGGCCGTACCACCCCACCCGGCTCTCTAAGGACTTCAAGTCATTCTGCGACATGAACGCATTCGAATGCACGTTCCACGACCTGCGCCACACCTTCGCAACCATAATGATAGCCGGAGGCACCGACGTGCGCACGGTGGCGAGCTACCTAGGCCACGCCAACGTAGCAGTTACTCTCAACACCTACGCCGAAGTCGATTCTGAAGCAAAACGTGCCGCCGTTTCAAAAGTATCGGAAGCCTTCGACATCGACGACACCTTCTTTGACGAGCGCTACCCGTATGGCGCACCTAGACAGCAGGGAATCAACCTAAACTTCACAGTCGATCAGCTCGAGGCGATGCTGGCCCAGGCGAAGCGCTCGCAAGGCATCGCCGTATGAGCCCTCCGTGCGTTCTCATGGCTTATAATCGCATCGTCACGCCAACTGAAGATTTGCAACCAGTACCCCCAATGAGGGGCACCTGTCCATTTGGTATTGGTTGCAATCCCAAACGGCGTGACACCCGGGGCGGGTGTCTCTCATTCCGAGAGGCCCGCTTCCGCCCGTGGATGCCCCCACCAGGAAAGGACGGCCCATGGCCAGCAAGAGCGAAATCCCCCGCGAGGTGGTCACCGCCATCGTACAGAGCTCGGAGCGACTCGAAGGAGCAGCATCGATACTCGCCATGCTCGAGGAGAAGGCCAACGCCTCCGGCGAGGGCGTCAAGTCATCGGAGCTCGCCGCTGTGCGCAGCATCGTCGAGATGAGCGTCAATCAGCTCGACGAGGCCTGGGAAGACGTCTAAAACCAACGTTTTGCCATGAGCGGGATTTGAGCAGGCGCCCTTCGGGTTATGAGCCCACGTTTCCAGTATCGGGACGTCTCGCCATTTTCGTCTGTCAAACCTAATCACCAGGTCAGCCGCTAATTTGCTATCTCGTTCAATCGGCTCTCTTGGGATTTGGTCTCTAGCACTCCCCCCGATTTCCCCCCGATTCCTCGAAATCGGGGTTTTCGATCCCCCCTCGCAGTGTTTGTGTGAAACGGCCTACCTTGAGGGCGTCTCAGCTAACGCTGCCGGCAGGCATTCAGCGCCACTGCCGATGCAGCAGACCGTCAGGACTCGTCGCCAGCACCCCCGAAGAGCGTCCTCATGTAGTCGCTCTTCGCGTAGAGCACCCTGACTACGAGCGCCCGCCCGTCGGCGCACGAGAGGAAAACCATCCAGTTCCCACTGAGCATGTAGCGATAACCTGTATCGACGCCATTCAGCGTGCGCAATGCCGTCCCGGCTCCCGGAACGTCGGCGAACAGCTGAGCCTTCTCGATCACGGAATCGACCAGGCGCCTCGCCGCCAAGGGGCTCCCAAGCTCGGACTCGATGTAGTCGGCGGCGGCGTTGAGGTCGTCCACCGCCGCGGGCGACCAGACGAGCTCCATCTACGCCTCCTGAGCGAAGCGCTCGGCGAAGATGCCGCGGATCTGCTCGGTCGTGAGCGTCCCGCGCTCGTCGGCAACGCGCTTGCCGAAGTCGAGCTGTGCCAGGAGGGTCCTCTCCGCCTCGTGGCGCTCGTAATCCGCGATGTCCTGGATGACGTAG
>JAFUBE010000272.1 GCA_017460365.1 Eggerthellaceae bacterium | reverse complement strand
GACGCCGCGCAGCCGTGCCGCGCGATCGGCGAACGGCAGGGCGTCGAGCGGCGTGCCGCTAAGGGGCAGGATGATGCGCGACGAACAGTTCTTGAACGTCTCTTCGCAGCCCAGCATGCGCCGGATCGACACAGGCAAAATCGCGAAGATGGGAGCGTCCACGTCGGAGTGCGCAGCAACAACTGCCTCGGCCACGAGCATGGAAATAGCGACAGCGGGAGACGTGCCGTTCTCTTTCACGAACGACATGAAGCTTCCCGAGTCCACCCGCAGGCCCCAATCGCTCACCTCGTTGCCGGCGGTGGGCGTGATGTCGGGCAGGTGGTAGGGCGTTCCCTGAGGTTGTCTCTCGGGCATCTCGAAGCCCGGGGTCACCTCGCGCGTGATCGAATAGGGCTCGAACGTCTCAGTCTCGGACATGGCGCCTGCATCGGTGCGAATCCCGCAGGGGTCGTATTCCCTGCCGTCGCGCATGCAGTAGTAATGGTAGAGCACCGACTCGGCGAACGCGTCGATGCCCTGGCCGTCGCAGAAGCCGTGAAACATGGAAAAACAGGTGACCTTGCCATTGCAGGTGAGGTCGAGCATGTGGTAGTTGGTCTCGCGCCCGCCCACGGGGCGCAGCCATATCCCGCGGCCGACCTCCATGGGAAGCGGGTTTTCGGCGTAGTACACGGCGCCGTCCTCGATCTGCAGCGTGTCGGCGAGGTAGGGCATACGCGCTATCGTGCGGTCCAGGGCTTTCTGCAGGAGGTCGGCGTCCACCTCGTCTTTGTGGGTGACCTCCACCACGTAGAGGGGAATGTCCATTGGAAGGTACACGTAAGGAGAGGAGGAGATCGCCAGCTCCTTCTTTTCGAATACCGGGCGGCTGTTGGTCATGGTGTTCAAATCCTTTCATCCGAGTTGGCGGATACGTCGTGCAATGTAGCGTTGGGGTTTGAGAAAGCTCGCTATCGGGAAGTTGTGCATGCCCAGCCTTTACGGCAAGAGCTTCAACGCCTCGTTGAATTCCTCCCATTTCTCGGCGGTCTGCTTGTCGCGCAGCAGGAAGCCCCGCACGTCCAGGTCGTCATCGTAGAGAAAGTCCATGCAGTATTCGGGCTTGCCATCGCGGCGCTCGGTGTGGAAGTTGTCGACCGAGCCCAGGATGATGCGCGCGCTCGTGGAGGTATCCCGTCGTTTGTCGATGACGTATTCGGCGCCGTCGTCGCTGAACGACACGCGCAGCCACTCCGGCATGAGCGCGATGCGCACGTGGATGTCGCCCGCACCCGAGTAGGCGTACATGATGCGTTCGATGAGCATCTCTTCGACTGCAAGCCGAATCTTGGCGGCCCGGCGGTGCTCGTACCCGATGCTGCTGGCCAAGTCGTCGACGAGCGCCGTCACTGGTCCGATCGCGTAGCTGGAGTTTTTCACGGTGATTTCGAACACCGTGATACCGCCCGCGAGCTCCTCGTCCACTTCGATTCCGCGTAACTTTCCCAGCATGCTGACGTAGAGGGAGCGCTGGTCGAGCTTTCCGTTCACGTTGAGGGGGAACTCGCGGTAGAGGAAGACGTGCGCCGGCACCTTGTAGCGGGGCATGCGGGCGCGCAGGGCTTCAAGCACGCGCCCCGCGTCGAACGATGCTGTTTCCTGGGCGGTCACGCAAGCCTCTACGCTCTCGCCGAAGATGGCGTGCGGCGCGCCCATGACCTTGGCATCCGCCACGCCCTCGATGGAGGTGAGCTCGGCTTCGATCTCGGCAGGGGAGATGTTCTCGCCCCCGCGGATGATGACGTCCTTGATGCGCCCGGCGAGGTGCAGGTATCCTGAGGAGTCCAAAAAGCCCAGGTCCCCCGTATGCAGCCAGCCGTTCGCATCGATGGCTTGCTTGTCCGAGGGCAGCCCCTCGTAGCCGTTCATGAGGCAAACGCCGCGGGCCAGGACCTCACCCACCTCGCCGATCGGCAAAGTAGAGCCGTCCAAACTCGCAATGCGAAGCTCGACGCCGTCTACGGCGCGGCCGACCGTGTTCGCGCGCAGTTCGACGAGGTCGGAGGGTCGCACCATGGTAAGCGGAGCGCCCTCGCTTTGGCCGTACATGTTGATGAAGGTGGCGTTCGCGAAATCGAGCTCGAGCCGCATCATCTGCACCGGCGTGGACATGCCGCCGGCGATGAGGCATGTGCGCAGATGGGGAACGACCTTTTCCGCAAACCCGTCTGCATCGGCAAGGCCCTGATACACCGCCCCCACCGCCGCCATGTCGCTCACCTGGTTTTCGCTCACCATCCGCACGAGCGTGTCGGCCCGGTAGCTCGTGGGCAGGCAAACCACAGAACCCAAAATTAGGTACACGTAGCTGGTGAGCAGGCCGAGGATGTGGAAGAGCGGGACTGCGACGCAAACGGAGCTCCCCATCGTCGCCTCGAGACCTGCCACGAGGGCCCGTGCGTCGGCGGTAAGGGCACGCTGAGAGACGCACACGGCCTTGGGGGCAGAGGTCGTGCCGCTCGTGAAGATGATGAACGCGGTGTCGGTTTCCTCATTTGGCCGGCGTTGCTCGGCGAGGCCTTCCGCCCTTGCATAGGTGGCCGCGAGCTTGCAGGCGTCGCTGCGCGCATCGACGCAGCGGGAGCGCTCGATCCCCGCCGCGTCGGCGAGCGCTTCCATCGCGTCGTCGCGGCGCCTGGTCTGGCCGTTGTCGCCGCAGATCAGGAAGCGCGCGTTCGCCGTCCGCAGTAGCCCGGCCGCATCCTCGACGCCCATGCTGTAGTTGACCAGCAGCGCCACCCCGCCCGCACGCACGATGGCGAAGAAGGCCACGAGCCAGTTCGCCGAGTTGTACCCCCAGAGCGCCACGCGGTCGCCCTTGGCAAGGCCCATGTCGTGCAGGTGCGCGGCAAAGCCTGCCACGGCGGCGCGGAACTCGCCATACGTGACCGACCCTTGCGAGTCGACGACAGCCGCAGCTCCGTCTTGCCTGCGGTCCAGCATTTCAGAAAAGAGCATAAGGTGTTCCCGTTCTTCAAAGGCATGCTGCTAATGCTATGCCGCATGCCGTTCGCTTGCTCGTGCCGTTTTCTTCAAGAAGGAGAAGGCCCCGTCGTGCTCGACAAGGGCATCGGCGAAGTAGGAGGCGCGCTCAAGCACGTCGTCCGCGGCTTCCTGGAGGACGCCGCCATCTACGTCCGACGTCAAGTTCACCTCGACTACGAACGAGCGGATTGGCTCGTCGGCGTACAAGGTGCTAGTCTCCGCCCAAAGCCTTTCCCTCATTTCGAAATCGGGTTGCCTGCTTGTTTGTTCGCCCATGTTCTAACCTTCTTAAGATAATGTCGCAAAGGGCGATGGCGCAGGCTGTCGTTTCCGTTGGTCCAAGCTCGCAACCACCGTCGAATCGCCCAACAGATGATATCAGAGTGCGGAATTCAACGGCACCCCTGATTTGCCTTGCAGGAAACACGGGAGTGGCAGTTGACGCGGTATGTTATCGTGCCAGCTTCTTTATCGAACGTCTCGGCGGCCGCCAGGCCACCCTGCATGCCGTCGATGAGGCGCCGTCGAGCCTCTGCTCGTTCGTCGTGCAACGCCAGATGCGCCAAACGCATCGGATCACTTGGAGCGAGACGAGGCCGCCGAGCGTATCAACATACAGACGAGCCGGGCAAGGCGGCTCGCGGGAAACGAAAGGAGAGTTGAGCTATGGTTGACGGGAACGAGAACATCAAGGCAAGGGAGGTCGCCGATGAAGATCTCGAGCAGATATCGGGTGGCGCGATGGTCGTCAACAAGAACCGCGATTGCGGAAAGGACGGCGACCGCCCCTAGCCGAGGGGCAACGTTGGCGCCTTGGCGCTAGGCGACCTCGGTTTACAGGAACGATGACGACGTGTTGGCGCTGTAAGCCGAGCAAAAGAGAATACCAGTAATCCGCCACGCATTATCGTCATGCCCAAGCGCGGGCAGCCAAGACGCGACGATAATGTGTAGCGGATTACTGGTATTCTCTTATAGGTTGATCAGCGTTTGCCTGATTTCAACACGCATGATTGGCGTGGCGCGCCTACGCGGTGGCAGGACCTTCCACCCGCCGTCGCCCGCTATCTTCTGAAAGGCACACCGCAGCTATGCTCGCAG
>JAFUBE010000271.1 GCA_017460365.1 Eggerthellaceae bacterium | reverse complement strand
CTACGTCATCCAGGACATCGCGGATTACGAGCGCCACGAGGCGGAGAGGACCCTCCTGGCACAGCTCGACTTCGGCAAGCGCGTTGCCGACGAGCGCGGGACGCTCACGACCGAGCAGATCCGCGGCATCTTCGCCGAGCGTTTCGCTCAGGAGCCAGCTATGTAAAAGTCAATGGGTTGCAACGGTTTTTCTAGCACTTTGACAATTGGATATGGGACATGGTTTCCGGACATGCGGAAGCAGGCGGCTTGTACCGCCTGGGTGATCGGGGGTATACGGTTTCGGACTAAGCCGCCGGACAGGCGTAGGGCTTTCCGTCGCGCAGCACCGCGAAGATGATCGCGCAGAGCTTTCGCACGACCGCGCTGATGGCGACCTTATGGCATTTGCCCTCGGCGCGTTTCTTCAGGTAGTAGTCCCGAAGGACGGGGTCGCTCATCCTTGCCCGGTCGGCCGCCAGCCACAAGTACCACCTGAGATGCGGCGAGCCTCGCTTCGACAGGTGCGCGCGCGAGCCCTCGAACTCGCCCGATTCGAACACAGACGGGTCGCAGCCGGCGAAGGCCACGAGCTTAGAGGCGTCCTCGAAGCGGCCCACGTCGCCGATCTCGCCGAGTATCCCAGCCCCGCACACTGTGCCGATCCCGGGAACGGTCGTTATCGGCGAGCCTTCGAGCAGCCTCTCCAGCTCCGCGTCGAGCTCGGCCATCTGGCCCTTCGTGAACTCTATCTGGGCGAGCAGCTGGCGCAGCTGGAACAGCAGCGGTTCGCTGTGCTGGCCGACCGAGGACCTGGCCAGCGCCTTCAGCCGCTCGGCGTCGTCGCGGCCGAACCGCCTGCCGGCGGCGTCGCGCATCGCCTTCTCGATGGAGTCCACGCGCGCCCGCGCGACGTTGGCGGCAGAGCCCCACTTCGCGAGAACCGCGCAAGCGGCCTTGCCGAAGTCGTCGGCGAAGAAGCCGTGGAACTCGGGGAACACGACGTCGAGGATCGCATGGGCCTTGTTCTTGCAGTCGCTTACAATATGCGAGAGGGAGGTGCGGGACCTCGCCAACGACCTCAGGTCGTCCGTCTCGGACTTCGACCGGCGCCGCGCCGTGGGGTTCCCCGCCAGGAGCCACAGCGCCAGCGCCTCGGCGTCCACCGCGTCGTTCTTCACCTTCCTCACGTTCATGGCCTTGCGCCAGTTCGACGTGAGCAGGGGGTTCACCTCGAAGACCTCGTAGCCGTGGGCCTCGAGGAACGCGATGAGGTTGCGCCCGTAATGGCCGGTCGCCTCCAGGCACACCGCCGACTCGCCGGGGTCCGCGCCAACCCCCGAGAGTTCTCCGAGCAGGGACGCGAACCCCTCCTCGTCGTTGCGGAACTCGAAGCCGAGCAGCAGCCTCTCGCCCGCGTCGCCAATGACCGCGGCCGAGTGCTTGAACTTGGCCAGGTCGATTCCGATGCAGTATCGCACCGCTTGCCTCCTTCCAATCTAAGGTGCACGTCGCCATGGCGGGATCCCCTTCGCCCCGGCGGCGCGCAGCCTCTCTCGAAATGAAGCAACTGAGTGCTATCCAGCTGATTTGCGCAACTCCGTCGGGCGGGGGCGCGATCCTCCCGGAAAAGGACAGAGCCTTAGGCGATAAACATTACGCGATCCCCGCCGTCTGGAAATTATGCCCCATATCCAATTGACTGGA
This sequence comes from Eggerthellaceae bacterium, assembly GCA_017460365.1. Lineage (GTDB taxonomy): Bacteria > Actinomycetota > Coriobacteriia > Coriobacteriales > Eggerthellaceae > UBA9715. The sequence continues at coordinate 212 of JAFUBE010000271.1, read as the reverse complement.
TTATTGGACACAAGTCGCCGGGAGGCGACGACTATTAGGATAAGAGGCCAAAATGACACAGGCAATCGAAAGACCGCCAAAACGCCTCTTCGCTGTACTGCTCGGCATCGTCCTAGCGCTGGGCCTAGTCCCCGGCCTGGGAGCCGGCGTAGCGTTTGCGGAGGATACGTACACACTTGTAGTTAAGAAAGACACCAAAGGTGTCGAAAATG
>JAFUBE010000030.1 GCA_017460365.1 Eggerthellaceae bacterium | reverse complement strand
GCCAAGCGGTAGGAATACGGGACTAAGCGGTAGGTCGGTTGGGGAGGGTGTACCCGTAAGCTATGGGGTGGAAGAATCTGCCGAGAGAACGGGGGTCCTCATGAGCACACGACGGGTGGAAGGTCTCGGTAAGAAGGCGGTCGCGGTGTTGATGGCGCTGTGCCTGTCGGTGATGATGGTGCCGGCAGTCGCGTTCGCGAAGGTCTACTCGTACGACTTCGCATTGGAAGTCGACGCATCGGAGGCCGATGCGTCTAATCCTACCGAAGGGCAGAATGTCACTGCAAGCTCGGGTAACGCTGTGGGCATTCAGGCGCAGAACGGGCATACCGCCACCGTGAAGCTCGGTACCGTGAACGCGAGCAGCCAAGGCAGCAGGTACGGTGTGTTCAACTGTGCAAACGGCGGCGCTATCGACCTGAGCATGGGCAACCTGACCGCAGCAACGCTTTACGCCATGACGGCGAATGCGAGCAGAGGCGGTCAGCTCACTATCGACGCCGGCGACATCACCAATACGAATACAGGTACGGCTTATAGCAATGGATGGGGCATAGACGGTTCATCCACCGACAACAATAGCGAGGCGACGGTGACTGTGGGCAACATCGTTTCCGGAGGCAACTCTTACGGATTCAATATTACGGCTAGCTACAGTGGCGCTTTCAAGCTTAATACGGGTGACGTCAGCGGCGCCGCAAACAACAGATTGAAAGCTGACGGCGGCACTCTGAACGCGAAGATTGATGGCTCGATAGCTGCGACCAGCGTAGGACTCGACCTGCATACCAGCTCGCTTGAAAACTCGTCCCTCACTGCGGAGGTGACCGGGTCCATCACGGCGTCTTCGGGGGAGACTTTGAGGTACTACAGCGGGTCGCAGTCGAATCCGCCTATCAAGGTGACCGTCGGGGGTGACGTGGCGGCTTCGGGCGACGGTACCGCGGTTGACGGATGGTCTGGCCCCGGCAACGTGGACCTCACCGTTGGAGGCAGCGTGACGTCTGCAAGCGGGCGTGCTTTCAGCCAGATTCATGGGGGTTCGGTAATCGTTGATGGAGACGTTACCTCTGGGGCGTATGAAGCTTTCGAATATGTCGGCATCGACGGAGAGGCCGACGTGCTCGTAAGCGGCACCATAACGGGCGCAGAGAGTGCTCTTAAAACTTCCCAGGCCGGCTACGCGCGCACGACGCTTACCGCGTGGAAAATCGTTTGCGGTGCCGACTACGATCTGTTCTCGGGCGACACCGACGGCACCTTCGCCAAGCGCGTGAACTACATCGTGAAGGCCGAGCAGCCCAAGGTTTCTGGAGTTACGGTGCAGGTCACGAAAGCCGACGGCACCGCGCTCGACAAAAGCCACGGCCTGGAAGTCGCGCACGAGGGCGACAAGGTGTACGTGCAGGTGAACGGCCTGTCCCCGTGCGTCAAGGTCGACAAGGCGTACAACCTCGTCGACGGCGAGAAGGTCGAACTCCCGAAGGACGAGAAGGGCTACTACTACACGTTCGATCGGATGGGCGGCGGCAACTTCCCGCTCGAGATCGGCGGTGCCAACCTGGGTGTCGACCTCGTGGACAACCACGACTGGGAGGTCTCGTGGCGCTGGGACGGCGACGAGGAGAATGGCTATACGGCAGCAAGCGCGCTCTTCCACTGCAATAACGATTCGAGTCACGACCAGCAGGTCGCTGCCGAGCTCATCGACGTCCTGGTACCGCCGACCTGCACCGCCGGTGGCTGCACGCGCTACACGGCGACAGTGACCGTCGATGGCAGGGAGTACTCCGATACCAAGGAGATCAAGCTAACGCCTGCTCTCGGGCATGATTGGGGCGCATGGGCCGTGACCACGCCCGCAACCTGCTCCAAGGCAGGTGTCGAGACGCGCACTTGCAAGCACGACGCAACACACAAGCAAACCCGTTCCACTGCCATCGACCCGAACGCTCACGCATGGTGCGACTGGCAGGTGACGAAGGAGTCCACGCCGACGGCGAGCGGCGTGCGCACCCGCGTGTGCGCCCATAACGCGAAGCACAAGCAGACCGAGGCCATCGCTGCAAGCGGCAAGCTGCTCGTGAAGATGACGGCACCGAAGAACAACAAGAAGGCGCTCACCATCGCGTGGTCGAAGAAGAGCGGGGCGAGCGGATACGAAATCTACTTCGCCCAATGCAACCACAAGAACAAGAAGAACATCTGCAAGAAAGTGAAGACGGTGAAGTCGGGCAAAGCCGGCTCGTGGACGAAGAAGGGCCTAAAAGCCGGCGTCTCCTATAAGGCGTTCGTGATGGCCTACAAGATGGTGAACGGGCAGAAGGAGTACGCGGACACGAGCCTCACGATGCACGCGTACACGTCGGGCGGAACCAAGAAGGTCACGAACCCGAAGAAGGTTACCGTGAAGAGCTCGAAGATCACCGTTGCCAAGGGGCAGACGTCGCAGATCAAGGCGGAGGTCACCAAGCTCAGCAAGTCGAAGAAGCTCATCTCTACGGGACATGCTCCCACTGTCCGCTACATCAGCAGCGACAAGAGCATCGCGAAGGTGAACAAGACCGGCGTGGTGACCGGCAAGAAGAAGGGCGCCTGCAAGGTGTACGCCATCGCCGCCAACGGCGTGCGCGCTACTGTAAAAGTAACTGTCTCGTAGGCATGGACCAAAAGGGATAAGTCCCTTTTGGTTCACCAAGCGGTCGAAAAGCGCTACCGAGCGGTAGGTGAAGTCGCGCATCCTGTCACTAGAATCTAGCGTGGAGACGCAGAAGATGGGAGGATGCGCGATGGGCGAGCGAAAGCCCGGGCTGTTCCGCGGGGCGGCGACCGATTTGCCGAGGCGCACGCATGCGCTCGTGTTCGCGCTGCTCGCGCTCGTGGCAGCGAGTTTGTGTTACTCGCAGTTCGGCATCATGGCGTGGGGCAACGACTTCACGGGCGCGCTGAATTTCTCGCTGTTCCTCGTGCCGGTGGCGCTGTGCGTTGTCATGCTGGGCGCCGTTCCCGGTGTGGCGCTCGCGTTCATCACGAGCTTGCTTATCATGTTTCGCGTGTGGTGGACTCCCACGACGATGTACGACTTCAATTTCGCCGACACGTTCATATCGGTGAGCAGCATCACGCTTGCGGCCATCCTCATGGCGGTCATCATGACGCCCGCCGCACGGTGCTTTCCGCCCGACATTTCAGATGGGACAGGCACCTGGCATCGCCTGCGTCCCGCGCGCATCGCGTCGATCGTCGTCGGCTGCCTCGCGTTCGCGTTCGCGTTCTCGTACAGCTCGCGCGGGCTCATCTACCTCGTCGTTGCTCCTGGCGGCGAGGAATACGGCTACGCAGCGCAAATCGCAGCGTACCTGGCATCGCTGTCGAGCCCGCTCGTGTTCTTGGAGGCCGTGTTGAACGGGGCCATCCTGTCAGTCGCTTGCATTGCGTCAGTCGCATACGACGCCAACCGGCGGTCGGGGTCGTGGAGGACGAGCCTCAGCTCCGCGCTCAACCGCTGGCTTGCCCTCATCCTGCTGCTGGTGTTCGTGCTCACCTCGTCGGTGTCGTTCTGCGTCGAGACGTCCCGTGCTATGGGCGAGGCGGAAGCAAGCGTGGTAG
>JAFUBE010000270.1 GCA_017460365.1 Eggerthellaceae bacterium | reverse complement strand
TCGACCTGGAGAGCTTCGACACGGGCGCGCTCATGAACGCGCTCATGGACTCACTGAACGACGCCGGCTTCGACGTCGACCCGTTCCTCGCGAATCTGGGGCGGGGGCTCGTCACCCTCGAGGGAACCATCTACCTGATCTCGCCTTCGCTCAACATCATGCAGGTGCTCGTCGGCTATCTGCAAAGCTCGTTCGACCCCTCGCGCATCCAGCAGAAAGTGCGGCGCACGATGGGGCAGGCGCTCGAGAGCGCCGAGGCCATGGCGGGTCTTCCCGCGAAGGCGGCCGAGACGCTTGACATGGTGCAGAAGGGCCACGCCAAGATCGGCATGGAGCTCTCGAGCAACGAGAAGTTCTCGCACGACCTGCACGCGGTCGGCGGCCTGCTCGCGCTCGCGCTCGTGGCGATGGGGCTCATCATCGGCGCGTGCATCGTGGGCACGTCCCCGACGGCACTCCAGATCGGCGGCGTGTCGGCGTTCGGCGCATGCGGGCTCGTCGTGGGCGTAGCGCTGGCCATCTACATCATCGTGAAGATCCGGCCGTACCTGAAGTGACCGCAAAGTCGCCCTCCGCGGCCTGCCGTTCCCTTACAGAAACGCGTCTTGAAGTAGGGGCGCTGCAAAGCTGGAGCGAGGGCGCGGGTGGGCGAAATGAGCCGCCCGGCCGTTCTCAGCTTTCCGCGATGGCGACCATAACGTCGCCGCTGCCAAGCAGGTCGGCCAGCTCTTGCTCGGATTCGCCGGCGATGTGGCCGAGTTTCGCGTAGGCCCAGGAGTTCGACCCGTAGAAGACGACGAGCTGGTCGCCCGAATACAGAACGATATCGCCGGGCTGCGTGGTCGTCTGGATGTCGTTTCGGGGCAGGCTCTGCCCGATGGGGCCGACCTGCTCGAACCCGCCGTAACGGGACATGCCGATTGCCAGGGGGCCGCTCTGGCACAGGCGCCCGAGCGCCGCGACGGAGTCGCTGTCCTCCCATTCCACGCTCACGGGGGTCTCGCCGACCTTCATCTGCAGCGCCGCTGCAGCTTGTGCATGCGCTGCGCCCCGGCCGCCGCCCGTTGCCGCCGCAGCGCATCCCGCGAGGAGAAAGCAGGCCACCGAGCACAGAGCCGATATGACCAAAAACCGTTTCCCCATGCTTGCGGCTCCTTAACCCAGGCTCTCCTTGAAGTCAGCACCGCGAAGCCGCGCAGAGCCAGCTCATTCGCGTAGACGCAGGGACCCTGCTCCTTCACGCCGCCGTAGGAGGGCGCCAATGAGCAGCGCCGGATGCGTCGTCGCTTCGTCCAGATCCTTCGCCCTGAAGAGGTCTGCCGCAATCGCTATTCCGTAGCGGTTATCGAAGCGGACATGCACCCTCGTGACGTTCTCGTTGAGCTTCGCGATGTATCCGTATGCAATGCCTCGTCCTTTCCGGTAAGCGTCTCGTTTTCGGTCACCATCGCATTGTGGCCTGCCTACAACCTATAATCAGATATTCGTTAACTATGCTTAGGTATGCCTTAATTGGATAGATAATGCGGAAAGGCTGCTCACATCTAGCCAAGGTGAAAACGAGGAGGTAAACCGTGGAAAAACCGGAAGCGCAACCTGTCGTGGGTTTAGTCTTGGCGGCGCTTGCGGCGCTCCTCCTCATCGGGGTTGCCACTTTCGCGGGGCCGTGCGGCGAACATGGCGGCCAAGATGTGGCGAGTTGCCAGTGGGCTTCCCGGGCTGTGCTGGGCATTGGCGCTGCAACGGCCATCCTTGCTGTCGTCCGCATATTCGAGACCGATGAAGGAGAGCGCCGAGGTCTTTCGCTGGCCTGTGCCCTGCTCGGCTTCCTCGCGGCGACGCTTCCCGGACCCATCATTGGTCTATGCGTCGATCCTACTATGCATTGCAACGCGGTCATGCACCCCTTTGTCCTCGTCACGGGCGTCTCAATAGGAGCGGTAGGTGCCGTCGACCTCACGCGTCGACTCTGGGCAATCAGGAAACGCCCCGTCGACGCTGAGTAGTCGACCACTCAATTACGGGTTCAGCTACCGGATGTGTTATCCCCTATCGGTAAACCAAGGTTCCTTTTCGGTGTCGTATTTTTCGTTTTATGGATGATTTTGCGAAATTCTAGCAAATTGATGGCATTAATTCCGATTTGTGGACGATATATCAACAGCGTAATTTGAGCTTCAACTGGCTTATAAGGTATTTGCCCTCACAAATTAGGCAGGGCCTTTTACCGATGGTTTGAACAGTTCTAAATATCGTCCACAAGTCGTAAAAAGAGTCTGTTGTCATTTGGCATTCCCCGAATTCGTCCATAATTCGAAATTAATGTCTTATAATGAACACGTTCTGTATACGTTTTTCGACGAGAAACAACGGAAAGGGCGCCATGAAAACATTCTTATCGCACGAGACGGCGCTCGACTATTGGCGTCGTCATTTCCCGCTCGATTCTGAACTAGGCGCACCAGCCCGCGTGAGCGGCGCGGAAGACTGCGCGTCTTGCAAAAAGGACGTGGCGGGATCAGTGCCTGAAGAGCTGGTGATTCCTGGCTCCCCGATTGACGTGCTCGTTTTCAACGTCGATAGCCGGCGTCGTTCGAGCAGCGTCGCATGTCATGTGTGGCAAACCCGCCTACCCCAGAACTCGTTCTACCGTACGAGAGGAGTGTACGTCTCATCTCCAGAGTTTGTGTTTTTGCAGATGGCTTCCGTGCTTCCGATCGAGCAGCTCGTAGCGCTCGGGTGCGAACTATGCGGGCGGTACGTGCTTTTGCCCAAAGGGGCCACTCATCTTGGCTCGATAGACGCCATGCCCACGCGGCTAACTCCGCTTACCAGCACGACCAGAATCGCCTCGTTTCTCGAGAGCGCCGGGAAAGCCAAGGGAAAGGCGAAGGCGAAGCGGGCACTCAAGTACGTGGTCGACGATTCGCGCTCGCCGATGGAGACCATAACTTATATGCTCCTGTGCCTCCCTGTCATGCTCGGCGGATACGGATTGCCGAAACCTGAGATGAACGCACCGATAGAGCTAGACGACGAGGCTCGCTCCATAGCGCATAGGAGGCACTGTGAAGGTGATTTATGCTGGCCGAGCGCCAAGCTTGACATCGAGTATCACGGTGAAGTTCACGTTGGCGCCGCCCAAATGAAGAGCGACGTGGGGCGGGAGCTCGGCATCGAGCACATGGGCTGGCGAGTAATCACGGTTACAAGCCCCCAAGTATTCGACGCGGATCACTTCGAAACCGTGGCGAAGGAAGCTGCATCGTGCTTGCGGAAACGTCTTCGAGCAGCAGCGTTCGAGGCAACGGCGCAACGAATGAATCTGCGCTACGAACTGGAGCGATGGATGCCTGACTTGCGGGGGCGGAATTCGCAACGAGCTCCCATGTCGTCATTCTGAAATGAGACTATAGCAAAAGCCCGCCTTGAGCCCCTGCGAACGTTTCACCAGCAAACAGGGGTAGTCGGGCTGTATTTCTCAGATTTATTGCAGGGGTATTAAATCGACGTTTCCGTTTGCGAAACAACGCGCAAGGTAGCCTAGCCGCCGCAACCGTGCATTCTAGAATTCTCGTTTGATGGGCAGGTTTGCAGGATAACCGGACTCGGGTAAAGGGTGCGTGCATGTGCGGCATTTGCGGATTCACTAAAGCGACGGGGACAGAAGCCAACCTCGCGACGCTCCAGAAGATGTGCGAGGTCATGGCCCATCGCGGCCCCGATGGCGAGGGCCATCGCATCGCAGATGGCGTGGCGTTCGGGCATCGGCGCCTCTCCCTCATCGATTTGGAAGGCGGCGCCCAACCCCTGGTGCGCGACGAGGGCGATGGTATGCGCTGGTCCATCGCGTTCAACGGCGAGATCTACAACTACCGCGAGCTTCGCGCCGAACTCGAGCAGCTCGGCTTCTCCTTCAATACCAATTCCGACACCGAGGTGCTGCTCGTCGGCTACATCGCCTGGGGCGAAAACGTCCTGTCGCGCCTGCGCGGGATGTTCGCATTCGCCATCCACGACGCGCGCACGCGCGAGCTGTTCTGCGCACGCGACTTCTTCGGCATCAAACCGTTTTACTACACCGTGCAACGCGGCCAGTTCATCTTCGCGTCGGAGATCAAGTCCATACTCGAGCACCCGGCCTACGAGCGTCAACTGAACGAAGAGGCGCTGGCCCAGTACCTGTGCTTCCAGTTCTCGGCGCTGCCCGAGACGTTCTTCAAGGGCGTGTTCAAGCTGCTGCCCGGCCACTACCTGCGCGTGCGCGATGATGCGCCCTTGCAGTGCGTGCGCTACTGGCGCCCCGACTTCCGCTCCGATGCCAGCCGCGCCGCAGCGGAAACGGTCGACTTGATCGAAGAGGCGATGCGTGAATCGGTGCGCTACCACAACGTCGCCGACGTGGAGGTGGGGTCGTTCCTGTCAAGCGGCATCGATTCGAGCTACCTGGCCGCCTGCCTGGCGCGCGAGAACCCCGACGTCAAGACGTTCACTGTGGGGTTCGCCGAATACGAGGGCGAACGCGACGAGGTCAGCTGGGCGCGCGAGCTTGCCGGACAGCTGGGCGTCGAAAACGACGCACACCACATCACCGAAGACGAGTACTGGGAATCGCTTCCCCGCGTGCAATGGCACATGGACGAGCCGTCGGGCGACCCGAGTGCGGTGGCACTGTTCTTCGTCGACAAGCTCGCCGCCCGCCGCGTGAAGGCGGTGCTTTCGGGCGAAGGCGCCGATGAGTTCTTCGGCGGCTACCGCATATACCAGACGCCCTTTGCCAACGAGCACGTGAACAGGGTGCCCAAGGGCGTCTTGCGGGCCGGGTCGAAGGTGCTGCACGCGATGGGGCAGCGCGGGGCGAATTACCTCGAGCGTGCGTCCGAACAGGTCGAAGAGTGGTACTACACGAATGCCAACGGAGTCGCCTTCACGCCTGCAGAGCGCAACCGCCTGTTGGCACCCGCCTTGCGCGACCGGCTGGGCAGCCTACCCGCGCCCCAGCAGCTGACGGCCGCAGCTTACGCCGAGGCAGCCGGGCTCGACGACACGACGCGCATGCAATACGTCGACCTACAGTTCTGGCTCGTCGGCGATATCCTATTGAAAACCGACAAGATGGCGATGGCGCATTCGCTGGAATCGCGCGTCCCGTTCCTCGATCGCAAGGTGTTCGCCCTTGCGTCAACGATCCCCACATCGCAGAAAGTGAACGAGCGCCAGACGAAGGTGGCGCTGCGCGAAGCCGCCGAGCGCGCCGTCCCGCACGAGTGGGCCCAAAAGGAAAAGCTGGGCTTTCCCGTGCCCGTTGCGTCGTGGCTGCGCGAGGATCGGTACTTCAAAGAGGTGAAGCGCACGTTCGAAAGCGACGAGGCGGCACGCTTCTTCAACGTGGCCGAGCTTCGCCGCCTGCTCGACGAGCATCGCGCGGGCGCAGACCGGTCGCGTCGTATCTGGATCGTCTACTCGTTCCTCATCTGGTACCGCGTGTTCTTCGTCGACCGCACTTTGCTCGGCGCGCAGTAAAGGAGGCGGCGTATGAGCAAGCAGGTCCTTTTCATAGCGAACTCGCTGGACAACGCGTTCAAGTTCCAGTCTGTGCTGTCAATGCTGAACGTAGAGGTATCTGCGGGATCGACCCAGCAGCTCAGACGGCTGCTCGCGCCAGGCGCAGATGTCGACCTCGTCATCTTCGAGGCGCTTGAGAAGGCATTCGACCATTTGCAAGAGGTAATCACGTTAACGGAAAGCCGCGGGTGTGCCCTTCTGGTCATCACTAACGAAACGCTCGTCGATAAGTTGGGCTTTCCAGCTGGGCTATCCTGCGATTTCATCATGCGCGATGCCGAGCAAACCGAATGCTTCGTCCGCGCCCGGAGATTGCTTGGCGAGGACGCCGACGATGAGCGACCGAACACCATAACCGTCGACGACATGACGGTGAACCTGGACACATACCAGGTGACGATTGCCGACGAACCCGTTGATTTCACATACCTGGAATACGCGCTGCTCGCATACCTCGTGCAGCATCCCAACCACACGTTTTCGCGCGACGTGCTGCTGCAAAACGTGTGGGGGTTCGACTGCTGCGTCGGTTCGCGCACCGTCGACGTGCACGTGCGCCGCGTGCGCTCGAAGCTCGGCCCCGGCCTTGCCGAGCACATCGGGACGGTCCGCGGCGTGGGCTACTACTGGAGTTCATAGGGAGATCGCGTGACGCTTTTCGTCAGACACGATCTGTCATTTTTTGGGTAGCGCTCGCTGTGCCGCATGCTTCCCTCAAATAATGACAGATCGTGTCTGACGAATAGCGTCACACCGAAGGTCCGTTCCCCGGGAAAGTTTAACCTGACCGAAACGCTGCTGAAACGGTCGCGACACGTTGCGACCTTAGCCTTGAAGGCGTAAAAGCGAAACGATGAGGGGCGCTATGGGAACTGACATGTTTAGCTCAGCGAACCGTAAGGGCTTGTACCGGCCGGAATTCGAGCACGATGCCTGCGGTATCGGCGCTCTGGCGCATCTGCAGGGCAAGCGGTCGCATCAGATGATCGACGATGCGCTGTCGGTGCTCGTCAACTTGGAGCACCGCGGCGGCGTGGGGCTCGAGAAGAACACCGGCGATGGCGCCGGCATCCTGTTCCAAGTGCCGCATCGCTTCTTCCGCAAGGAAGCCCAGAAATGCGGGCACATCCTTCCCGCCGAGGGCGATTACGGCGTGGCCATGCTGTTCTTGCCGCGCGACGGGGAAGGGGTGAAAAGCGCCATCCGCGTCTTCGAAGAGGGATGCGCGCGCTGCGGCGTGCCGCTTCTGTTTTGGCGCGACGTGCCGGTTGACCCCCACGACCTGGGGGACACGGCGCGCGCGTGCATGCCCACGATCAAGCAGGCTTTCCTTGCGCGTCCCAGCGACGTTGAAGGCGGCGATGCGTTCGAGCGCAGGCTCTACGTCTGCCGCCGCACTATCGAAAAGGCCGCAAGTGCGGACCCGGCGCTTGAGAGGCGCATCTTCTACGTCTGTTCGATGAGCGCGCGCACCATCGTGTACAAGGGCATGCTCGTGTCCACGCAGCTGCGCCGCTTCTACTGCGACTTGGACGACGCGTCGACCGAGACGGCGGTGGCGCTCGTGCATTCGCGCTATTCCACGAACACGACGCCGTCGTGGGAACGTGCGCACCCTAACCGCTACATCGTGCACAATGGCGAGATCAATACGCTGCGCTGCAACGTCAGCTGGACGCGGGCGCGCGAGGCCAACCTGTACTCGCCGATCATGGGTGCCGACCTAGAGAACGTGCTCCCCATCCTGAACGGCGAGGGGTCGGACTCGGCGATGCTCGACAACGTGCTGGAATTCATAACCATGAACGGCCGCAGCCTTGCCCGCGCCGTGTCGATGATCCTGCCCGAGCCGTGGGACAACAACGACAACCTCTCCGACAAGCGACGCGCGTGGGACGCCTACCAGTCGATGCTCACCGAAGGCTGGGACGGACCGGCTGCCATTGCGTTTTCCGATGGTCGCGTGACGGGCGCGACCATCGACCGCAACGGATTGCGCCCCGCGCGGTACTACATCACGTCGGATGACCGGCTTATTCTGTCGAGCGAAGTTGGCGTGCTCGACGTCGATCCCGCCAGCGTGCTCATCGCCGGCAGCTTGGGACCCGGGCAGATGCTACTCGTCGACCCCTCGCAAGCGCGCGTGCTCTTCGATGACGAGATAAAGGACGCCTTCGCCAACGAGAAGCCCTACCGCAGCTGGATCGATGCCGAGATGCTGACGCTTGACGAACTCGTCGGCGAACGGGAAGGTAAGCGCGGCGGGCTCGCAACGGCGCACGCCGACGCCGGCATACCGCTCCACGAACGACAGGCGAGCCACGGCTACTTCTTCGACGACGTCGAGGAAGCCGTGATTCCCATGGCGCGCGATGGCGCGGCCCCGCTGGCGTCGATGGGAACCGATAGCCCCATCGCCTGCCTATCCGAGAAGCCCCGTAGCTTCTTCGATTACTTCAACCAGCTGTTCGCGCAGGTCACCAACCCGCCCATCGACGCCTTGCGCGAGTCGTTCATCACCTCGACCCTGCTGTATGTCGGCAACCACGGCAACCTGCTGGAAGACGCGCGCGCCAACTGCCGGCTCGTGCGGCTCGACACGCCCTTGCTCGACCGCGCCCAGTTCGAAGCGCTCGCACGCATCGACAAGCACGGCTTCAAGCCGGTATCCCTCAGCGCAACGTATGCGGCGGATGGCGGCCCGCATGCGCTTGCCGAGGCACTTGCCGACATGCGCGCCGAAGCCGAAACTGCGGTGCGGTCCGGTGCCGACCTTATCGTGATATCCGACCGTGCAGGCGAGGGGCGCATACCCATGCCATCGCTGCTCGCTGTCGCGTCGGTGCACAACCACCTGCTCAGGCGCGGCATGCGCACCCATGCCGACATCATCGTGGAATCTGGTGACGCTATCACGCCGCACGATTTCGCGGCGCTCGTGGGCTATTCAGCGTCGGGAATCTACCCGTACCTCGCGCACGACACGATCGCCGCGCTGTGCGAGCAGGGCGTGATCGCGCTTGACGCTGACGAGGCACAGCGCAATTACAACAGAGCCGTGGTCGCCGGCATCGTGTCCGTCATGTCGAAGATGGGTATCTCGACCATGCAGGGCTACCACGCCGCCCAGGTGTTCGAAGCCGTGGGCCTGGCCGACTCACTCGTCGGCGAGCACTTCACGGGCACGGTCAGCCGCATCGGCGGTTTAGGTATAGACGACGTGCAGCGGGAATGCGACGAACGCGCGGCGCTTCTTCGGCGCATGCGGCAAAGCCCCGCGCCCGACCAACTGCCCAGCTCGGGCCTCACGTCGTGGCGGCCGGTTGATGGCGAAGAGCATCTCTTGAACCCGCTGACGATCAATCTGCTGCAGCGTGCCGTGCGCGAAGGCGACTTAGCGCTGTTCGACGAGTACAGCGCGTCGGTGCATGTGCCGGGACGCGCCGTGCGCCTGGGCGATTTGCTCGACTTCGCCCCCTCGGACGACCCCCTGCCGCTTGCGGACGTCGAACCCGCCAGCGAGATCGTGAAGCGTTTCAACACGGGCGCCATGAGCTACGGATCCATCTCGCAAGAAGCGCACGAATGCCTCGCCATCGCCATGAACCGGTTGCACGGGCGCTCGAACAGCGGCGAGGGCGGCGAGGACCCGGCGCGCGAGACGCCGCTGCCGAACGGCGACAGCGCCCGCTCGGCCATCAAGCAGATCGCATCGGGGCGTTTCGGCGTAACGAGCCGCTACCTCATGAGCGCCGACGAAATCCAGATCAAGATGGCCCAGGGAGCCAAGCCCGGCGAGGGCGGCCATCTGCCGGGCGGCAAGGTATGGCCGTGGATCGCCCGTGCCCGCCGGTGCACGCCGGGCGTGGGCCTCATCTCGCCGCCACCGCACCACGACATCGACTCGATCGAGGACTTGGCCGAGGTCATCTTCGACATGAAGAACGCCAACCCGCGTGCGCGCATCTCGGTGAAGCTCGTCGCCGAGGCGGGCGTGGGCACCATCGCGACGGGCGTGGCGAAGGGCGGGGCGCACAAGATCTTGATCTCGGGCAGCAACGGCGGCACCGGCGCCGCACCGCGCGATTCCATCTACCACGCTGGGCTGCCGCTTGAGCTGGGGCTGGCCGAAGCCCAGCAGACGCTTCTTCGCAACGGGCTGCGCTCCCGCGTGGTGCTCGAGGCCGACGGCAAGCTCATGGACGGGCGCGACGTGGCCATCGCCTGCCTGCTCGGCGCCGAGGAATTCGGGTTCGCCACCATGCCGCTCGTGGCCATGGGTTGCCTCATGCAGCGCGATTGCCAGCAAGACACGTGCCCGGTCGGCATCGCCACGCAAAACTGCGTGCTGCGCGGTCGCTTCGCCGGCAAGCCCGAATACGTCGAGAACTTCATGCTGATGGTGGCCGAGCAACTGCGCCACATCATGGCGCGTCTTGGGTTTGCGACCGTCGAAGACATGGTCGGGCGCGCCGATTGCCTGCGCCAGATAGGCGACATGCGCAGTTGGAAAGCCCGCCTCATCGACTTGTCAGACCTGCTCGCGGTTGCGCACGCCGAGTTCGGCCGCACGGTTCCAGGCGCCGACAGCCCGCATTCCGTCGCGTCTTGCGCACCCGAGGACACCTTGCCGGCAACGCTTGACGCAACGCTTTTGGTTCCGTACACGGCCGGCTCACGCAGCGCGCTCGAGCCGCAGCGTTTTTGCGTGGACATCGCCAACGTGAACCGCTGCGTGGGAACGCTTTTAGGGTCGGCCGTGACGGGGCGGCATGCCGAGGGACTGCCCGACGAGACGCTGACGGTCGATTGCACGGGGTCGGGCGGTGTGAGCTTCGGCGCCTTCCTCCCCGCCGGCATCACGCTGAACATCGAAGGCGAGGCAAACGACTTTTTCGGCAAGGGACTTTCCGGCGGCATCGTGACGGTCGCGCCATCGCGGTCGGCGACCTACCGCCCCGAAGAGAACGTCGTTGCTGGAAACGTCGCGTTCTACGGAGCGACGAGCGGCAAGGGTTTCGTGAACGGGCTCGCCGGACAGCGATTCGCCGTGCGCAATTCAGGGGCCACTCTTGTCGTGGAGGGCGTCGGCAACAACGGTTGCGAGTACATGACGGGCGGCGTCGTGCTGGTGTTAGGCGAGGTGGGGCTGAACTTCGCGGCGGGCATGAGCGGCGGCGTGGCGTACGTGTACGACGCCGAACGCACGCTGGCCGAGCGCTGCAACCGCGACATGGTCGACCTCGACCCGCTCGACCGCGACGAGCTTGATTTTGTGCGCAGGCTCGTCGACGAGCATGTTCGCCGCACGGGAAGCCCGCTCGGCGTGAAGCTGCTGTACCGCTTCGGCGACATCGCCGACGACTTCGTCAAGGTCATCCCGCGCGAGTACAAGCACATCATGGAGCTGACCGAGAAGCTGAAGGCGTCCGGCCTGACGCATGACGAGGCCGTCGAGCGAGCTTTCGAGTTGCGCGACGCGTCGTAGCGCGTTGGCGAGGCGAACGCCGTTTACACATTCCAGAGACTGGTGGGAAGCGAGGGGAAGATGGGTAGACCGGGCGCATATCTAACGATCGGGCGCAATGGGCATGGCATTCGGCCGGCAAGCGAGGCGGTGGCCGACTTCGACGACATCGTGATCGACTTGACTTCCGACGAACAGCGCGAACAGGCGAGTCGCTGCATGAACTGCGGCGTGCCGTTCTGCCAGAGCGGCATCGCGTTCAACGGGGCGCGGAGAGCGACGGGGTGCCCGCTTCACAACTTCATCCCCGAGACGAACGACCTGCTCTTCCGCGGGCGCATGGATGAGGCAGCCCGGCGGCTCGCACTCACGAACCCGTTTCCCGAGTTCACCGGCCGCGTGTGTCCGGCGCCGTGTGAGACGGCGTGCAATCTGGGGCTGAACGACGACGCCGTGACCATTCATGACAACGAGCGCGCCTTGTCCGACTACCAATGGGAACGCGGCGTCGCCCCGCTTCCCGCCGCCGCACCCGATGCACCGCTCGTGAGCGTGGTGGGGTCAGGCCCTGCGGGCCTGGCGGCTGCGTGGGAGCTTGCACGCTTGGGCGCACGCGTGCGCGTGTATGAGCGGGACGCGCGGCCTGGCGGGCTGCTGATGTACGGCATTCCCAACATGAAGCTACCGAAGGAAATTGTCGAGCGCCGCGTGAAGCTGATGGAGGATAGCGGCATCCAGTTCGTCTGCAGGTGCGATGCGGCTGCCGTCGCCGCCGATATCGCGGAAGCGTCTGACGCGGTCGTGTTGGCGTGCGGCGCGCGCACCCCGCGCGATGTGGACGTTGCGGGCAGGGGCCTTTCCGGCGTGCATTTCGCGCTTGATTACCTGGCTGAGGCGACGGCCGCGCTTTTGGATGGCCGCGATCCCGCGTTAACGGCCGCGGGCAAGCATGTCGCGGTCATCGGCGGCGGCGACACCGGCGTCGACTGCGTGGCGACGGCATTGCGCCAGGGCGCGCGCAGCGTGCGGCAGGTCGTCCGCGCAGCATGTCCTCCCGATGAGGCGACCGAGCACGCATGGCCGGGCCCGCGCGCCGTGTACGCGCAGGAATACGGCCAGCGCGAGGCGGCCGAGCTGTTCGGTGCCGACCCGCGCCTGTGGTCGACCGATACGGTGGGTTTGTCCGGCGACGGCACGGGCACCGTCCGCGCCGTGCAAGTTCGCCCCCTTCCCGATGGCGCGATGCGCGAAATCCCCGCAGACCTCGTGCTTATCGCCAAGGGCTTCACGGGCCCCGAGCAGCTGGTCGTCGATGCGTTCGCCGGCTTCGACAACGTGTACCTGGCCGGTGACGCACGCCTGGGATCAACGCTCGTTGCCACAACCATGGCCGACGCGCTGCAGGTGGCAACTCAGATTGCCGCCGAGCTCGGTTTGAGCTCATAGGATGGCTGGAGAGACGCGCGGTGCGACGCTCCCCGCCAGACCCGAAACTACCCCACTTACTGCCAGACCCAAACCGGGGTAGTTCCGCGG